>NZ_CP017080.1:4500000-4800000 GCF_001645685.2 Peribacillus muralis
GTTCATGAATGCTCTTATTCAACAATTCAGGGATTTACCGACTACGGCCATTTCGGATGCCATGGGGGGGATGAGTAATCTGGATTCGGCAATAAAACCGTTAGATGGGGATTATCGTTTTGCTGGACGGGCTTTGACGGTACAGGTGCCTGTCGGTGATAATTCAGCGGTCTTGAAAGCCATCGGCGAGGCCAACCCAGGAGATATCATCGTCGTTGACTGCAAAGGCGATACATACCGGGCAATAGCGGGAGATTTTGTCGTAGGCATGATGCAGACGATGGAAATAGGGGCGCTTGTAGTCGACGGGGTCATCCGTGATCTTAACGCGATCAAAGACTTGAAATTTCCTGTGTTTTGCAAAGGAAGCACCATTGCTTCAAGTGGCAAGGCGGGCGTTGGGGAAACGAATGTCCCCATATCCTGTGGCGGAGTTGCTGTGTTTCCTGGGGACATCATCGTCGGGGACGCAGATGGGGTCGTTGTCATTCCTCAAGCAAGGGGAGAAGAAATCCTGGTACACGCAAAAGATAAAATCAAAAAGGATGAAGAACGGGCCGAAAAGTATGCAGGAAAGCCTGCAGAAATTAGAAAATATATTGCCTTGATGACGAATAAAGCATGAGCTGCACATAAAAGAACAGGCAGGAAGCCATTGCTTCCTGCCTGTTTCGTTTGTTTTGCTTTATTTCCCTGTTTCGGCTTCCTTTGAACCATCTTCTTCATACGTGTAATCATAATCAGTAGGGTCTATTGGTTTAAAGCCATTCGGCGTGTAGAAACGGAGTAAGTCCCCGTTCACGACTTGGTCGGATAAATTGAGCATCGTTTCAGCTCTCTTTTTATAATTGAGGATGTCATCATTTTCCTCGACCAATTCGCCTGTTTTCGTATCGTAGTATTTCCCTTTAATGGAGGTGACATCTGGTGTTACAAAATCACCATTCCTGAAAGGCACTACTTCATTATGATCTTTTGACAATAAATCCGAACCGAATTGTACATAATCCTTTGATTCAACACCTAACAGATGCAATAAGGTCGGAAGGAGGTCAATCTGTCCTCCGTACTGATGCATTTCCCCGCCTTTAACACCCGGTGCATGAATCAATAGTGGTACACGTTGCAATTGGGCATTTTCAAATGCGCCAACATCCTTGCCAAGCACTTTTGACATGGCTTCTTTATGGTTTTCGGAAATACCATAATGATCACCATACATAACGATTACCGAGTTGTCATATAGGCCTGATTTTTTCAGATAATCGAAGAACTCCCTTAATGCTTCATCGGCATAGCGTGCTGTTTGGAAGTAATTATCGACCGAAGCATCGCCGGTCGTTTGTTTACCGATTGTTGCTTTTTCCTGATCCATCGCATATGGGAAGTGATGAGATACCGTTATGAATTTTGTATAGAAAGGCTGTTTTAGCGTTTCTAACATCGGAATCGATTCTTTGAAGAACGGTTTATCCATCAAACCATAACTAAGCACTTCTTCTTTGTTTTCCATATTATAATGGTTAGCATCGAAAAACTGATTGAAGCCAAGTGACTTATACATCTTATCCCGGTTCCAGAAGGATTTATAATTACCATGGAAAACGGCAGAGGTATACCCTTTTTGCCCTAAAATCGCTGGTGCAGCTTGATACGTGTTTTGCGATCTGTTTGTGAATGCTGCCCCCTGCGGTAAACCGAAAAGTGAATTTTCCAGCATGAACTCTGCATCGGCCGTCTTACCTTGGCCCACTTGGTGGAAGAAATTATCAAAGTACATGAAATCCGAATTATCATGTGCAAGTGAGTTTAGAAATGGTGTTACCTCTTCGCCATTCAGCTTATAATCGATCATGAAATTCTGCATCGATTCCAGGTGCAAGTAAATGACGTTCTTTCCTTCAGCTTTACCAAAATACTTAGGATTCGGTTCAGCGCTTGTTGCCTTCGTATAGTTGACCACTTCTGCTATATCCGTACTATTTGCAGTTGCTCGCTGCGCATACGTTTTTGTATTTTGAACAGCATCGTAAACCGTATAGTTGAACATTCCCAAGTACTTGACGATATAGTTGCGGTCGAAAGTCCTTGATAGCAATTGCGGACGATCTTTTTCGGCAAGTCCTAAATTAATGGCAAAGATCGCAAGTCCCGCCAAGTAAACCAATCCAATCGTACGGCGTTTGACTCTGATTTCTTCTATTTTAAAGTTTCTGAATCGGTACAACACGATCAACAGGACCGTATCAAGGAAATAAAATACATCATGTCCTTTAAATAATTCCAAAATACTCGGTCCTAAATCCCCGGCATTTTGCACTTGTGTCAAAGTCGGCAAAGTGATGAAATCGGTAAATGAACGGTAATAAACTATATTGAAGAACAACCATAACGTCATCAATAAGTTCAGCCTGATAATCCATTTAAACGACTTTTTGCCCTTCGCCAATAGTGCCAAGCCAAAGAATAAAATGGCTGAACTAATCGGGTTTATGAACAGCAGGAACTGCTGGAGGCCGTTCTCAAGGCCTAAGTTAAATTCGACTCGATATCCAATATAAGTTTTTATCCAAAACAATACTACTGCAATAAAGAAAAAGCCTAGTATGTTATTTGCAAATAAATGCCGGCTTTTTTTAAGAAAATTATTCATGCTTTCACCTCTATTAATCTAGTGGTTTATTTATATAAACTTTTGCATAAGGATTTAGGACGAAAAATCGCAAGACCTATAATAGCATTCTTTCGCTCCGATAGTCAAGATGGTGACAAACCACTTTTTGCCACGATCATCATGGAACACTTCTTTAGCTTATGAACAAGCCTTTGAAATAATAACAGCGTTCCATCCGTCTTGAGTCTTCTACACGACTATAACAAATATATAGGATTCCCTGATCTTATTCCAATAAATATCACCGTAACTTTTTCAGGGAGTTTGAGTATTACGTTCACTTCTTCAGGCTTTTACTATTATAAACGACTACTTATAAAAAAACCAGTACATTACAAAATATGTAAAGATATAAATCTACGTTTACTTCTATGCCTGTAGTTTGTCCATGTGTTCTTTCCAGCTAATTCGACAACGAAAATTCGGATGGACTTTTCCCTATGGCTCGCTTACTTCTATCCTTTATTTCTTTATTAAGCCCTCACCGCAATGAACCTTTGTCCATATCACCGAAAGTTGAACATTCCAGTATATAACAAAAATACTGTATGCTCGCTTCTCTTTTCATTCGCCCATTTTCGACATCATCTCTGAACAGACCCTGTCCTGAATTTTTTAAAACAAACCGTAAAATGTCATCAAAATTTCACGAGTATTTTTTTACACCATCATAGGGTTGATTTTCCAAACCGCATGGATACGTATTAATGAACCTTTATGTTTGTCCATATTCACGTCCAAAATGAACCATCCGTTCTGCTTACACTATAATAGGAAGAAACTATTTTTTTCATGATCAATTTTGGTTTTTTTTTGAAACTTGCCCTCGTCCAACCCCGTTACCATATTGACTCATATGTTTCCCTCTACACTGGATTGAATTCATCCAACCTTTTCTTAAATATATATGAACACAGTCAAATTTATTATATAAATAAAAAAAACCTGCCCTCAATCGAGGGCAGGCACTTTTAAAAACGATATTTCCCTGTTATTTGATACCTTCAGAAATTTCTTTCACCATCTCATCAACGGATTCCAGTCCGCCTCCGGATAGGTACCAGTAGTTAGGGTCAAGATAAATGATGTTACCATCTTTAAATGCTTTAGTATTTTTCACGATGTCATTTTCGACTGTTTCTTTTGCAGCAGCGCCATCACCGACAACCGCATCTCTGTCAACAACGAATAAGTAGTCTGGATTCTTTTCGGCAATATATTCGAAAGAAACGCTCTGACCATGTGTCGATACTTCCAATTTATCATCGACAGCAGGTACTCCGAATACATCATGGATGATTCCGAATCTTGAAGCCGGTCCGTAAGCACTTACTTTACCGCCATTTGCAAGAACGATTAAACCTTTTTTATCAGCTGGAACTTTTTCCTTCAACGCATTAATGTTTTCTTCAACACTAGCCAATTCTTTAGACGCTTCATCTTCTTTACCGAAGATTTTGCCCAAAAGCGTTACATTCTCTTTAAATGATTCCATATACTTTGTTGTATCAACACCTACAAATACGGTAGGGGCAATTTTGCTTAGTTCTTCATATGCTTCGGATTGACGACCTGAAATCAGGATTAAGTCTGGAGCCAATTCGTTGATTTTTTCGAAGTCAGGCTCTTTTAACCCGCCAGCATTCTCTGTTGTATCTTTATAATTAGAAAGGTATTTCGGAAGGCCATCATGTGGGACTGCCGCCACTTCCACACCAAATTTATCAAGAGTATCAAGGGCACCCATATCGAATACCACGACTTTTTTAGGATTCGTTTTCACTTTCGTTTCGCCTAATTGGTGCTTAACCGTAATTTCTTCACTTTTAGCCGTTTCCTTTTTCGCACCTGATTCTTCTTTTTCCTTATCTGATCCACAAGCAACAGCCACTACAGCCAGCATTGCAATTAGTAGCAATACAGATAATTTCTTTATCATTTTGGTCACCTCGAAAAATATTTTTTATTTAAAATCACTTACGGATCCTTACCATCCCAAAATCATCATCGCCAATTCTCATTCTCCCTGAAACAGGAGGCAGCTATAATCATGGGCGCCCGCCAACTTTTAACAGCCAAATGGATGGGCGAAGTGCTCCTGGAACGGTTACGATTACTGAAGTGATTAAAAACCAATGGATTGGCACTTACGTGAAGTACACACAAATCTTATTGTCGTTGATGGTTTGGATTTCAATATCCATATCATAGATTTCCTTCAATACATCGGAATCAATGACTTGTTCGGTAGGTCCATTATGAACGACCTTCCCATCCTTCAATGCCACGATATAATCGGAGTAGCAGGAAGCAAAATTAATATCATGAATGACGATGATGACCGTTTTCCCCAGTTCATCTGCCAATCTCCTCAAAACCTTCATGATCTGAACGGAATGCTTCATATCCAGATTGTTCAAAGGTTCATCTAGAAGGACATACTCCGTGTTCTGGGCAATGACCATGGCAATGAATGCCCGTTGCTGCTGCCCGCCGCTAAGCTGGTCAAGGAATTTGCCCTGCATTTCGGCAAGCTCCATATATTCAATCGCTTCATCGACATAGCTCCAATCCTCTTCGGTCAGTTTACCTTGTGAATAGGGGAACCGTCCAAATGCTACAAGCTCACGAATCGTTAAACGGATATTGATATGATTTGCCTGCTTTAAGATGGCAATTTTCTTCGCAAGCTCATTGCTTTTGAATGTCTCCATTTCCTTGCCATCAATCAGGACTTCCCCCGAGTCACGGGTAATGAGCCTGCTTATCATCGACAGGACGGTACTTTTCCCTGCACCATTAGGACCGATGAAGGAAGTGATTTTCCCTTTCTTGATTTCAAGGGAAACGTCCTCGACAACTGTCTTATTACCATATTTTTTGAATAAATTTCTCACTTCTACCATGATTTATTCTCCTTTAATAGAAGATAGATGAAATAAACTCCCCCAATGAAGTTGATGATTACACTTAGGGTAGTAGAGAACGTGAAGACCCTCTCTACGATGAATTGACCGCCGACCAAGGCAACGACACTGATCAGCATCGCTCCCGGGATGATATGTTTATGCTGATAGGATTTAATGAATTGATAAGCCACATTCGCCACTAGTAATCCGAGGAACGTGATCGGGCCGATCAGGGCGGTAGAAATGGAAATCAAAATCGTAACGACGATCAAAACCCGTTTCGTGACAAAATCATAATCGACACCCAAGTTTACGGCTTGGTCCCTCCCGAGGGACATCACATCCAAATACTTCAAAAATCTCATGAAATAGATCATTACCGCTATCATGAGGATGATGGCTAAGGTTAAAAGGTCGGTATTGACATTATTGAAGCTGGCGAACATTTTATTTTGGATGATTTGAAATTCATTCGGGTCGATCAATACTTGCATGAATGAAGACATACTGCCGAATAATGTCCCGAAGATGATGCCGATAAGCAATAAGAAGTAAATATTGCGGTCTTTCTTGAACATGAATTTGAACAACAAGCTAGAGAATATAAGCATTGCAATCAACGTCACCAGGAAATTGAGATTTTTATTCAGGATCAGAATATGCGTTGAGCCGAATAGGAAAATCACTCCCGTTTGGATCAGCATATACATGGAGTCCAATCCCAAAATGCTTGGTGTCAGGATTTTATTATTCGTAACCGTCTGGAATATCACGGTTGAAAAGGCGATGGCACAGCCGACCACGATAATGGCGATGATTTTGATGATTCTTCTCGGAAGTGCATAATCCCAATTCGGACCAAGATCCCAAAAGATATACCCTGCCGTCAAAATCGCGGCAAGAACAGCTAATATCATGATTTTACTTTTATTATTCATATGCCTTTCTCCTCAATATCAGATAGATGAATATGGCGCTTCCTATCACACCCACCACAAGACCGATCGGGATTTCGAATGGATAGATGATGATCCTGCCCAATATATCGCAGATCAATAGGAACACGGCCCCTAGCAAAGCTGTATGAGAAAGGCTCTTTTTCAAATTATCACCAAGGTAGAGGGATACGATATTCGGTACGATCAAGCCTATGAAAGGTATGGTCCCCACCGTCAGCAAAACGACAGTCGAGGATAAGGCCACAATGACCAAGCCGAAGTTGACGACGAATTTATAATTGAGCCCCAGGTTGATGGCAAATTCCTCACCCATTCCTGCAACCGTGAATTTATTGGCAAAGAAGTATGCGAGAATGACTAATGGGATACTAACGTATATAAGTTCGTACCTCCCCGACATGATCATCGAGAAGTCACCATTCATCCAGGTGTTGAGGCTTTGGATCAAGTCATATTTATAAGCGAAGAATGTCGAGATCGATCCGACGATGTTGCCGAACATCAGGCCGACCAATGGAATGAAAATCGTGTCCTTATATTTAACTTGATCAAGGATTTTCATGAACAGGAATGTACCTGCCAAAGCGAATATGAAAGCGAATGCCATTTTCTCGATAAGGGCGGCTGATGGAAAGATGATAAGGGCAAGAAGAAGGCCGAGCCTTGCAGAATCCATCGTACCTGCAGTCGTAGGAGATACAAATTTATTGCGGCTCAGCTGCTGCATGATCAGTCCGCTTATGCTCATCACCACTCCGGCAATGATAATGGTCACCATTCTGGGAAAGCGGCTTTGGAGCATGATTTGCACTTTATCATCGGATAAGTCCAATAAATCGAGGGGGGTGATATCCTTCACGCCAATGAACAGTGAAGTAAAGGACAATATGACTAAAGAAATAACTAAATATCTTAACTTCATTTACAATTCCTACTCTTCCTATCTCAGTGAATACAGCGATAATATTTTTAACTAAAAATATATGAATACAGACTATTAGGCAATCCATTAGTCACAAAAGACTTCTATGTATATTATTTTATTTATGATAATGAGATTCATTATCAATATCACAATTACCCTTATTCTAACACTTCTAAAATATGTGTCAA
Organism: Peribacillus muralis; assembly: GCF_001645685.2. Lineage (NCBI taxonomy): Bacteria > Bacillati > Bacillota > Bacilli > Caryophanales > Bacillaceae > Peribacillus > Peribacillus muralis. The sequence goes on from NZ_CP017080.1 coordinate 4,507,656, forward strand.
TGTTTACAGGGGAAATACTTTATTTAAATAAAGCTAGTCACATTGTAATGACCTTGGATAATTAACCCATGCTTTTATCTTTTGGAAGTGATAAACTCTACATAACAAATATTTACTCTTCTAATGAAAGAAGCGATATGATGAAAACCTTCCTTTCAAAACTGTTCACCAAAAAAGGCAAAATCCAGATAGAATTTTGCCAAAATACCCTTGATCGCCACTTAAATGAACAAACGATTGCTGAGTATGGGAAGTTCCTGGAGAATCCACGGGTTCAATATAAGGAATATGAATGTTTAAGCGAATGTAAGCTATGTAAGGAAGTCCCCTATGCAAAAGTGAACGGACAAATCATGCATGGAAAGGATTCACATGACCTTTTGAACCAATTGCAGGAAGCTTTAAAATAAATGCGGGTCAAGCTAACGGCTGATCCGCATTTTCTTCATTTCCAGCTTGGTACCAACCAGTCGAGCTTTACACTGCAGCCGTACGATCATGTAAGGCATAAGGCGGTAAATGGGCCGGAACCTACTGGGCTGCAAGCCTAGGAATATCCTTATTATTCTAGTAAATCCTTCCTGTTTTTCACAATTACTCTCTTTTACACTATATAACTAGTGAAAAATATGATAATTTATGGAAAAAGATAAATGAGGAGGACCTCCGTGAAAAAAATCATTCCAACCATCCTATCAGCCGTCACTCTAGGTCTTGTCACTGGTATGCCCGGCCAAAGCCCTGTTGCCGAGGCAGAAGAATTCACCCCTTATTATGGAAATGGCCCAAGCTATATTCAACCTGATAATCTCTCCCATCTTTTTCCCGAACCTGCCGTATCCTTCAAGACCCCTGCCTTTAAGCGAGACAAGATTGCCTTTACAAGCCAAGAAGAAATGGTTGGCTTCATCAAGTCCCTCTCCGGTAAAAATAAGAACATTCATATCAAGACGATAGGAAAATCCACAGAGGGGCGTGATATCCCGATGTTGCTTTTCAGCAAGGATTCCCAAAAACCGGGGAAGAATAGCCATAAACCATTAATTTGGGTCCAAGGTCAAATCCATGGGAATGAACCGGCCGCAGGTGAATCGACCCTAGTCCTTGCCCAATGGCTGGCAGAAGGCAAGCTTGGTGATGTCCTAGATAAAGTGAATATAGCCATCGTTCCACGAGTCAATCCCGATGGATCGTATTATTTCAAACGATACACCTCCAATGATATGGATGCGAATCGAGATTATTTAAAAGTGGAATATCCTGAAGTACGGAACATTCATCAGGCAATCGATGATTATGAGCCTGAAGTCATTCTCGATGTACATGAATATACAGTCAATCCCGCTCCCCTAAATAAGGTAGGCGCAAACGGCTCGATTTCTTCCTATGACTTACTCATCTCCTCAGCCAAGAATTTAAATATTCCGGAGGCGCTTCGAAAAGCTTCAGATGAACTGCTTTTACCGGATGTTTTTAAAACCTTGAAAAAGGAAAAGCTCTCCTATCACGATTACTATACACTTGCTACCTCCGATGCCGGCGTCCTTACCGCGACTGAAGGAAGCACCGAAGCCCGCATCGGCAGAAACGCCCTCGGCTTGAAAAATACGATGACCTATTTAATTGAAACAAGGGGTATCAATATCGCCCGTACAGATTTTAAACGGCGGGTATTTGCCCAGGCCATGGCACAGGCTGCATTCATTAAAACAGCCGCCGAACAAGCACGTACCGTAAAAAAAGTGGTGAAACAGGCAGAGCATGAAATCGTCGAAAAAGGAAGAAAGGCTAATGATAAGGACAAGGTTGTCATTACAAGCGAGAATAAGCTAATCAGGAATCAAAGGCTTACAGTCGTCGATTTAGCGAAAGGCAAATTGGTCAATACCCAGATCGATTGGCTGGATTCTACCGATGCCTACCCTACCCTTGTCAGGAATCGCCCGACAGCCTACATCCTTCCGCCTGAATATAAAGATATCGCCAAGAAACTTCAGCTATTGGGTGTAGAGGTGAAAAAATTAAAAAAACCGATGAAAATATCAGTTGAAGGCTATAAAGTCAAGGATGTAAAAGTATCTCCAGAACTGGAAAGCGGACATAGCACAAGGGAAGTCACGACCGACATAACGACGAAGAAACGCGATTTCCCGAAAGGCAGCTATGTATTCGACATGGCCCAGGCCGATGCCAATTTCATCTCCCTTGCCCTCGAGCCTGAGGGGATAGACAGTTATGTGACATTCCATTTCATTCCTGCCGAAAAGGGGAAGGAACTTCCGATTTACCGCTATATGCACCAAACCTCGTTACCTGCTAAATGATTTATCCTGTTTATTTTAAAAAACGCTTTGGCTGATTTTATCGCCAAGGCGTTTTCTGTTTTCACGAATGCACTGGTAACTTCCGAATATATATTATAAATCAGAAAGTGTTTTAAGGGGGATCATCTTTGAACCAAAAAGTACAAGGGGAAATAAACCGGCTTATCCATCATTTGAAAAGGGACCAATCCGCTGACGGCTCTTGGAATTACCCATTTGATACCGGGATAACTGCAGATGCCTACATGATTATCTTATTAAAACTTCTCGATATGGAAGATCCTCCTCTTATAGAGGCTTTAGTAAAACGAATCGAAAGCAGGCAAACCGATAACGGTTCATGGAAGCTTTTCCAAGATGAGCTGGATGGGAATGTTACGGTGACGATCGAGGCATATTATGGTCTGCTTTATAGCGGCCTCCGAACTAAGCACGATGACCATATGAGGAAAGCGAAGCAATTCATTCTTTCCAAGGGCGGAATCAAGCAAGCCAAGGTGTTGACGAAAATGATGCTAGCGGTCACCGGGCAATATAAATGGCCGCGCTTATTCCCCATTCCTCTCGAAGCCGTCTTACTGCCGCCAACCTTTTTCGTCAGCATCTATGATCTTTCCGTATATGGAAGGGTCAACATGATCCCCATCCTGCTACTTGGTCATAAAAGGTTTCAGGCCAGGAGCTCCAACGCTCCCAGTTTAAAAGATTTGTTCCTGACGAGGGAGGAACGTTCAGAGGAACATGCTTGGGATGAATATCGGACAGATGAATATCGCTCATTCTTCTCCAACATTCAATCCGGTGTCAAAACATTGATCGGGTTTCCCGATTACTTGCATTCCCTGGCCTTGGATTCAACGAAGCGGTATATGCTCGACAGGCTTGAACCAGACGGAACGCTTTATAATTATTTCGGCTCCACCTTCTTCATGATCTTTGCACTCCTTTCGATTGGATATCCGAAAAACGATCCGGTGATCGTCAAGGCAGTGGCCGGTTTGAAGGGGATGGCCTGTTTCGCCGACGGACAGACGCATATCCAGTTTACGACGCCCCATGTTTGGAATACCTCCCTGATCAGCTATGCGCTTCAAGAAGCGGGCATCCCCTATGAAGACGGGACCGTTCATGCCGCCAATCAATATTTGCTTTCGCGCCAGCATTACATGTATGGAGATTGGTTGATTCATAATCCTGATGCGATCCCAGGGGGCTGGGGATTTTCCGATTTGAATACGATGAACCCGGATGTGGATGATACGACTGCCACGCTGCGGGCGCTCGCTAATCAAATTCGTGAAGCAACGGATAAACGGGATAGCTGGCAGCGCGGCGTCTCCTTCACCGTCTCCATGCAAAATGACGATGGCGGATTTCCTGCCTTCGAGCGCAATAACGACCATAAATGGCTCCAGCTTCTGCCTCTAGAAGGTTCCAAATATCTCCTGACCGACCCTTCGACTGCTGATTTAACGGGGAGAACGCTTGAATTTCTAGGAAACTATACAAACTTGAAGAAGCCCGAGGAAGTCAGCAAACGAGCGGTTGACTGGCTACTGCAAGACCAGAAGCGGGATGGGTCGTGGTATGGACGCTGGGGAATCTGCTATCTATACGGCACATGGTCTGCCCTTACTGGCCTGAAGGCAGCAGGGCAATCCAGCGAGCATCCGTCCATCCGAAAAGCGGCAGCCTGGTTGAAGAAAATCCAAAATAAAGATGGCGGCTGGGGTGAATCCTGCTACAGTGACATCAAGGAACGGTATATCCCGCTAGGTGCCAGTACACTGACCCATACGGCCTGGGCGGTGGATGCGTTGATCTCCGTATCCGAGGAGCCGACAGAAGAAATAGAAAAGGGCATCGCCTATCTGATCCGTTTCGGTGAAGCCGGCAGCTGGACCGATGATTATCCTACTGGTCAGGCAATGGCAGATTTTTTGTATATACACTACCATAGCTATCGTTATATCTATCCGCTTTTAGCTTTAAGTCACTACAAAAACAAATTCCTGAATGCTTAATCGTCCCTTCTGCTTGTTGGCATGTTGAATATGTGGATTACCTGTGGAAAAGGGCGGGATATATCAGAAATGTTATCCACAATCCACGGTTATCCACATCAGTTTGTCCGTAACATGACAAAATCGGCAATTATTGTTGATTACTCCATGCCGAAACTGTGCGTAACACCATTTTCGAATTGTTTTTTTCACGATATGTGGATAGTTTGGGGAAGGTTAATCATTTTTCCGTGAACACGGTATCCAATTTATCGCTATAGAATTCAATCGCCTTTGCATACGATTGAATGTCGTGGTCATTCGAGGTTTCCGCTATGATTTTCAATAAAGACTCCATGGCTTGATTGTGCTGCCCCAAATTATAAAAGGCCATCGCCCTGAATACCGATAACGCCTTATCATCAGGAAACTTTTCCAGACCCGCCTCCAAGGTCCGTTTTGCTTGCTCGTATTTCCCGAGGGTGCGAAATGTACTTCCCAATCCTAGGTAAGCACCCTTTGCTTCCTCATCCGGCAATCCCAATTCGATGGCCGCTTCATAGTGAGGCACCGCTTCCTCCTCAAGTCCCAGGATATCCAAGCTCCAGGCACATTGATATCGAATGGTTGCATCCCCGGGATCTCGCTTCGCCAGCTCCTGCAATACTTGCTTCGATTGTTCATATTCGTTGTTTGCTCTCAAGGACAGTGCCCTCGCTAAACCTTCCATCCGACATCCCTCCATTAAATGAAAATGCTTCCCCCCTCATTCGATAGGCACACCAGCATTTCCTGCTTCATTCTTCAAAAAACGTCCGTGTAAACAAGAATATGAAATTCCTATTACCCACAGTTTACGCTGGTTCATACTTTAACCCGTTCCATTGAATACGTATTCCTATAGAAATCTCGTATCTTTCAAACGAGAGTTTCACACCCTCCTAAGTGGAAAGTGCAAACAATAAAAAGTAAAAGACATCTCCACAACCGTAGGAGATGCCTTTTTAAGGCGGCAATCGGGATCGAACCGATGATGGAGGTTTTGCAGACCTGTGCCTTACCACTTGGCTATGCCGCCGTATCAACTTAGAAATAATAAAAGATACGACCTTACCTTAAGTTATGTCTCCCAATCATAAATGTGAATAAAAGATTATATAACCTTAAAAATATTCCTTGCGCGGCTAAATCTTTATAACACATAAAGGTTATTTACTGGAAAATTGAAGGAAGTTATAATGGGTTTGTAAAATGTAGATTATTTCAGGAGGACGAACCTTGCTTTCTTTCAAGAAAACCATTGTAGGTCTTATTGTAATCTAGCTGCTTGTGACTACGGACAAGTTCAAAAAAATGACATAATTATACCGAGCCAAATGAAGCACCCGTCACTTTTAAAAAAAACAGATAGTATCCCATTCAATTTCAATCCTGAATATGAATGGGGAAATTAACCGACTGCAGTGACATGCATCTAATGATGTATAAAAACCCATCAAAACGATGGGTAATGAAGTCTTCTTTTATTTTCAAACACAGTGCAATGGAACGGAAGGCGCGAGACTCCTGCGGGATATGCGGTCCTGGGCAGACACCGCAGGCGCAAACGCCGAGGAGGCTTCCCGGACCGCCCGCGGAAAGCGAGCGACTGCAGTGTAATGGAACGGATTCTCCAACCTGCGTGACATCTGTATCCCACCTTCATTTTCACACAGAGTGCAATGAAACGAATAATGTACAAATCTCCGAAAACGATGGGTAATGGAGTCTAATTTCACTTTCAAGCACAGTGACATGGAACGGTCAACGTACAAATCATCAAAACGATGGGTAAGGGAGTCTTCTTTTATTTTCAAGCACAGTGCAATGGAACGGAAGGCGCGAGACTCCTGCGGGAGTGCGCGTCCTGGGCAGACACCGCAGGCGCAAACGCCGAGGAGGCTTCCCGGACCGCCCGCGGAAAGCGAGCGACTGCAGTGCAATGGAACGGTCAACGTACAAATCCTCCAAAACGATGGGTAAGGGAGTCCACTCTCATTTTCACGCAAAGTGAAATGAAACAGTCTGTCTATATACTGGAACCCGAGCAACCGAGGTCTAAAAAACAGCCAATGAACATAAAAAAAGCCTCGGAATGAAATCATTCCGAAGCTTTGAGCCTGCGAATGGCAGGAATCGTTTTATTGTTTAATCGTCCAACTCGGTTTTCAAAACTTTCCCCGTCATTGCATCGACTGCTACATCATACTCTTTTTTATCTTGTTTGATCTCCAATTCATAAACAAGGCCGCCATCCTCCGAATCCAATTCTGCATCCGTCACTTGGCCGTCCACCTTTTTCAAGGCAATCTTTTCAGCTTCCTCCATGCTCACTTTTGCTTTGTCCACCGCTTGCTGCGTGCTCATTTCTTCATCGTCATCATCTTCGGTCTCCTGAGAAAGAATCTCCCCTTTTTCAGCATCGACATCTACATCTTGATAGCCATCCTTCGTTTTGACGGTCATTTCATAGGTCGTTGGCTGATCCCAATCCTTCTCGAATTGAATAACCTCCCCGCCTAGCTTATCCGAAATCATCTTGACAGCCTCATCCTCCGATAGTGCACCTTTGTTGACTGCGTATACAGCCGTTCCGGCGGCTCCGCCAAATAGCAATACCGTGGCTGCGGATACTGTCATGATCATCTTTTTCCTTTGAATGATACCTTCCTTTATCGTGCTCCACTGCTTTTTCATGAATGATTTCCTCCTTTAATTTGTTACCTTAAGAATAACCATCCTTCATGAAACGAGCATGAGTGCTAGATTAGAATTTGATGAGAAAGGATGATTGTCACCACAGTCCCCTCTCCCACCTTACTTTGGATGCCCAATTTACCATCAAATGACTCGACTAGCGATCGAGCGATGGAAAGCCCGAGACCGTTGCCTCCGGTTTTCCTTGCTCTCGACGAATCGACGCGATAGAAACGTTCGAATACATGCGGGAGATGTTCTGGCGATATTCCTGGACCTCGGTCTTTCACGCTGATGAAAATTTCATCCATCTGCCGTTTTATTACGACCTGTATATCGGCATCACTATATTTCATCGCGTTGTCGAGAAGAATGACCAGCACCTGTTCAAGCTTATGGGGAATGGTCATTGCATATATTTCCTTATCCTCGGATTGCAGCTTTATGTCACGCTTGCCCGTTCGCCTAAACGTCTGGGCCATTTGTTCACAAAATGAAATAAGCTCGATTTCTTCCTCCATATCGGCAGAAGGTCCCGATTGGGAAGCGGCCTGCAGCAAATGCTCTGTCAGCTGCTTCATCCGGATCGCCTCATGATGGATCGCCTCCACCGCCTCCTCCTGAATTGCCGCATCCTTCATTCCCCAGCGTTTCAATAAAGAGGAGTAGCTTTCAATGACCGTGATCGGCGTCTTCAATTCATGTGAAGCATCCGAGAGGAATTGCTGCTGTTGGTCATGATTTCGCTCCAGCCTGCCAATCATGCGGTTGAATGATTCACCCATTACCTCCAGCTCGTCCTTGGACTGTCCTGATAGCGGTATCCGTTTGAATTCACCACTCTTTTCGATATCCAACATCGTTCCGCTCATGACCGAAATCGGTTTGAGAATCAGCTTCGCCAGCCACTTGCCGGCAAGTGCCGATAACAGAATGACAAAAAGGGAAGACCCGCCCAATACGAGGGCAAGGGTCGATAAATGATCAAGGAGGGTGTCCTGCGGCTGGGTGATCTCGATCATTCCCAGCTTCTTTCCTTCATCTGGATAAGGATGGCGGTAGGTCAGTACATATTCCCCGTCAATCTTGGTAAAATCATATCCTTTCTCCCTAACCGACCGAGCCCCAAGCGCCAGGAGATCTTCGTCATCTGCAAACGAATTTACCACGCTTCCATCGGTTCCGAATATACGCACCATCGCGTCATCGGGCGTATAAGCCTCCAATAAACCGGCATCACCGGCTGCCAATTCTTTGTCCACGATGTTTTCTTCAATCAACGAAGCTTGATCTTCAAGCAGATCTTCTTCCCTTTCCACGGATATCCAAAGAAAAGCCAATAAAACGATAACGCTCAATAAAATAAGCATGATGCTTAAAAAGAGGCTGGAATACAATTGAATTTTCGCAGAAATCTTCATAAAGGCTCCTTCAAGCTATAGCCCACCCCGCGATACGTATGTATGAGCTGCATATCAAAGGGATAATCTATTTTTTTGCGTAAATATCGGATATAAACATCCACCACATTCGTATCGCCTACGAAGTCATATCCCCAAACCTGGGAAAGGATTTGGTCCCTTGACAGAACTTGATTTTTATTATGCAAAAGATATACAAGCAAATCGAATTCGCGGGAAGTCAGCTCGATCCTTTTACCCTGCCTGAGGATATCCCTTGTGCCGAGGTTCAATTTCAGATCATGGATCGTAAGTTCATCCGCATTTCCTTCTGCCTGACCCTTCTGGACACTGGTACGAAAACAAGCACGGATCCGTGCCAGCAGCTCTTCGATTTCAAACGGCTTTGTCACGTAATCATTCGCTCCATGGTCAAGACCATTGACCTTATCCGGCACGGCATCCCTGGCAGTTAAAAGGATGACTGGTGTGGAGATATTTTTCTTCCGATAACGCCTAAGCACTTCTATCCCATTCAGCTCCGGCAGCATCACATCCAATAAGATTAAGTCCCACTCCTCACTTTCCGCTCTCTCCAAGCCTGTTTTCCCGTTAAAGGCCGATTCCGTCCGATATCCTTCATAGTTCAGTTCAAGCTGGAGAACCCTTGCGATTTTTTCTTCATCTTCTATAATTAAAATCCTTTTATTCATCGTTACGACCACCTCCCCCTTAGTGTACTGAAGAAAAATGAAAATATCATGAGAATCTCATGAAAAGGATAATAAAAAGGACCGGATGTGAAACACATCCGCCCCTTTTCATTTTCCTACCCAATGTTGATCAAGGAATTCATCACGCCCCGATTTCGCTCGATCGGCCTTATACTCTTCTTTGTTTTTCTTATGGTAGCCTTGATGGTAGTCCTCGGCAGGATAAAAGGTTTGGGCCGGAAGGATTTCGGTCACGATCGGTTTGGTGAATTTCCCGCTAGATGCTACCTTCTCCTTCGCTTCAATGGCCAGCTTCTCTTGTGCCTCATCATGAAAGAAGATGGCTGTGCGGTACTGGCTCCCCCTGTCATGGAATTGACCGCCGTCATCGGTTGGATCAATCTGCTGCCAATACAGTTCGAGCAGCCGTTCATATGGAAATAATTGAGGATCGAACGTGATTTCCACGACCTCGTAATGTCCCGTAGCTCCCGTCTTCACTTCCTCATAAGTCGGGTTTTCCATATGCCCCCCCGTATAACCGGATACGATCCCACCGATTCCAGGTTGTTCTTCAAATGGTGTTACCATGCACCAAAAACACCCTCCAGCAAATGTTGCTTTTTGCATACTGGTCATCTCCTATCCTATATGTAATAAAAATCAATATACCATACTTCAATCATGACCCTATATTTTCGGACCCCACAAAGAGGAAATACTGTCGGCCCATCCTAATTCAATCTTTAGACCAGCCCTTTTCCTTGAACCTGACGATCGCCTCCACGCGATTGCTTACATCGAGCTTGTCGAGGATGACCGAGATATAATTACGGACCGTGCCGTTCGTTAAATAAAGCTGGCTGGCAATTTCCTTCGTATTCTTGCCATCGGCAATCAGTTTGAGCACCTGACACTCCCGTTCAGTCAGAGGGTTCTCCTCCTCGAACGCCATATCGACGAGCTCCGGGGCATAAATGCGCCGGCCATCCATGATGACCCGGATGGAGTTTGCCAGCTCCTCACTTGGGCTATCCTTCAGCAAATAGCCGCCGACCTCAGCCTTTCTCGCCCTTTCGAAATAGCCAGGCCGCGCAAACGTTGTCAAAATGATGACCTTGCATTGATTGCCCTCATTCTTGATCTCTTCCGCTACATCCAGTCCGGTTTTTACCGGCATCTCAATATCCGTAATGCATATATCGGGCTTTAAACTTTTGACGAGCTTCATTGCTTCTTCCCCGTTGCTCGCTTTTCCGACAACCTCCATATCCTCTTCCAAATCGAGGATGGAGCCTAGCGCACCGAGCAGCATTCGCTGGTCTTCGGCAATTACGATTCGAATCATCGCCAACCACTCCTAATCATTATTTTTTATGGCATTCGGCACCCTGATATACAGTGTCGTTCCATCAGTCGATTGAATATCCAGGCTGCCGTTCACGAATTCAAGCCTCTCCTTCATCCCTTGAAGACCATTGCCTTTATAAAACTCCGATTTATGTGAAAGTCCCACTCCATTATCTTCGACCTTGATCGTCACATCTGTCTGTAATTCCTCTATTACGATATGACAGGAGTCGGCATGGCTATGTTTGACGATATTGGTCACGGCTTCCTTCAAGCACATGCTTAATACCGTTTCAACAAGCAAAGGGGTATCTTGCAATTCCGTCGTGCCTTCCAAACTGAATTCTATCTCTGCGGCCTTCAATATTTGCTGGACCCGGATGATTTCATCACTCAGCTTGGCCCCGCGCATTTCCGATACCATTTCCCGTACTTCCTTGAGTGCCGTTCTCGCCGTTTGCCGGATGTCCCTGATTTCTTTCTTGGCCGATTCCGGTTTTATATCGATCAATTTTCCTGCGAGATCGCTTTTCAAGCCAATCAATGAAAGCTTTTGTCCTAGCGTATCATGTAAGTCCCGGGCAATCCGCTGACGTTCCTCTATCTTGCCCAGCTCTGATATTCGTTTGTGCGCATCTTCCAATTGTTCTTCCAGTCTATCCCGTTTATTGCGATTATACGTATTGAATGGAAGAAGGATCACACCCACTACACAAATGAGCATGAAGGGAAACTGTGAAAAGAAGGTCGGGTCCTTCATGATGAAGCCAATATTGACGGAAACGATGGCAGCTAAGAGCTGAATGGAATATAAAACGAAAAAGCCAACCTTATTTTGAACATTGCCAATAAAAAAGGCCAAAAAAAGGGAAAAGTAAATATAGCCGAAAAAAATGGTCATTGATATCGAGATGATGATTTGCATCGCCGTCCACACGTATACGGGCCAACCCTTAGATACGAATGAGAGACCATAAGAAATGAAAAACAAAATGATCATGACGATCCCAAAGACAATCTCCAGCATCGATGAAGATTTGAAAATGAAATAAAAAGGGAGGATACAAAAAATGATCCAGACATAAGGGCTTAGCCCCGTATTCTTCGGAAAGATATGATACCAACTTTGCATGGCGCCGCCTCTAATTCTTTTATTCCTAGTATATACTAAGAAGTTTCATCAAAAAACCATCCAATGGAATTCGAATGGTTTTTTGAGTGCGATTTAATTTTCTTGGGACGCTGCTTGATCTAAAACATCTTGTTTTCCCCGTCATGCAGTCAAAAACGAAACATTTTCAAGCTCGATCCGAGGGTGATTGTCGTTGCCTGCTGCAAAGGCACTTGAATATTGGATGCATCATTCAGTGACTTTTTCGTGAAAAGCAGGTCCTGCTAGAATAGTATTTTCGATAGATATACGACCAATGTTACCGTTATGCTGCTGAATAAGGTGGACATCAGGACAGCCTGTGCCGCATACTCCGGGTGGTTATCATACTCCAATGCGAATAAGGCGCTGTTTCTTGAGGTCGGAAAGGAGCTTGCGATGAATAGCCCTTGGGCGACAGTCCCCTCCAAGCCCAGCATGAGGATGATCACGAACGCGATGGCTGGAGAAAGGATCAACCGTCCGATCAAGCTAAGGACAAGCGGAAGCGGGAAATGCGTGATTTTCAAGTAGGCGCTCTGTGCACCCAAGGTAATCAGGGCGATGGCTATGAATGCACTGGCGATATTATCGATAGGGGTCCATAAAAACAAAGGGATATCAAAGGACGCAGCCTGTAATATAAACCCAAGTAAGAGCGCATAAATGATAGGATTTTTCAAAAATTCACGAATGGCTCCCTTTGCACTTTTTGTATGGACCGAAACGGAATTCATCAATCCATATGTATAGCTCAACAGGTTTTGAAATATGATCACGATGATTTGGATTGACAAGCCAAGGGGATTCCCATGAAAAACCATCTGGCTGACCGGCAGCCCGAAATTGGCTGAATTATTCAGAACCACACTATTTTTGAACGTGGCAGCGAGACTTTGGTCAAACCCGGCAAGCTTGGCAACCACGGTACTCACCAAGATGAGGCTTATCGCTTGCAGCGCGAGGAAGCTAAATATTTGGGCAACCATTCCCCCGCCGATATCGCTTTGATAAATATTGACAAAGCTAATCGCCGGCATGAGCAGAAAGTGATTCAATTTCGATAATGTATTCATATCGAGCTTGAATCTACGATGAAGAATGGCTCCAGCCCCTATCAGGAAAAAGACCGGGACAATGACATTCAATACGATCAGAAACAGGACACTCACATGACTTCCTCTCCATTTCTTAGGCTGATTCCTGTTGATTGGTATCTCCCTTCCATCATAGCCCTGTATAATCCATAATTAAAATACCAATAAATTATTGATATCCATTCAAAAAAAGAATGACAAAAAAGCACAGAATTTTCTGCGCCTCCTTATAGATCCGTCATGAAATCGATGCCTTCGACGAATTCGACAAACTCTTTCACCAGCTTTAATTCGAGTGACTTTTCATGATATAACATCCACGTATTCCGGATAAGCGGGTTTCCTAGCTCATCCCTGAGGTCCAGCTGCCTTAGGGTTGGGTCATGCTCCAATAATACACTAGGCAGGATTCCATACCCCAGCCCATTTTTGACCATTTCCTTGCATGTATCCCCCTTGTCCACCGCCATTCCCACTAATGGCGGACCTTGAAAATTATTCCTCCACCAATCATCGATCATCGTTTTCAGAAGTGCATCGGTCGTGTAATCGATTCTCGGCAATGATGGCAGGTCCCCGACTTCGATTTTCTCCTTGGAAGCAATGCAAATCGTTTCCTCAAAAAGATGATGCTTCGCCCCGGACCACTGATAATCGCCCCGGACGATTCCGACGTGGACTTCTTCCTTGTAAATGAGATTCAGTACCTCCTTGCTCCAGCCTGTAGTCACATGAAAATCCACCTTCGGATATCGCTCACGAAATCTTTTCAGCAATCCTGGCAGCTTATGCAGCGTAATGTAATTGGAAACGCCCAACCGTAATGATCCACTGATCTCCTGTCCCATATTGAACGCCGTCTCTTTGATTTGCCGCAGCCTGATCAGCATCTCATCAGCACAAATGGCCAAGTATTCCCCCTGAGGGGTGAACTGCACTCCCCTCGTTCCTCGCTCGACAATCTTCAAATTGAATTCCTTCTCCATCTGCTGGATCCTTTTCGTTAAAGAAGGCTGTGAGATATATAAGCTTTGCGCCGTTTTAGTGATATTCTTGTGCTCATGCAGAACCTTTAAAATATGCCAATCCCTTTCATTCATGGACCTTCCCCCGATACATTCATCCGTTGTTCACTTTTTCAAGTAGATATATTCCCTACATACAAAAAAAAACCGGCAAGGACTTTTTCCAGTCATTCATCGAATATGATTCTCTTACGGGGCTATGTAAATCCCTTTAATGCACATTAAACTTCCCCGCTATTTCTTTGTCGAAAACAAATACCGAGATTGCTATATTTTCTTCCACTTTAATATCAGAAAACAAATGAACAAGCTTGGCTCCCACCAGTTTTTCCATTCCATCGGGAGGATTCACGGTGTATACATCCTGAATCATTTTGGTTCGTGCAGAGTGAACCATATCCCTGCCTTCCTCTGTGCTGGATATGAATATTTCCGTCGGGGTTAAATTCCCATACAATGTGGTGACGGCCATATTTTCAACGAAAACAGTATGAATCCGTTCCGGGCCTTTCCCGAATAGTTCCTTACGCAGCTTACGGATCATGTCATTAAATTCATGAATGACCTTTGACATCATGCACTCACTCCAAATCGCCTTCTTTTTTCCTTATCATAAATCACGAAAGGCAAAAACGAAAGGAATTTTGGGAACGTCCACATCCAAGCAGGATTGTATCTTTTTGTAAATGAAGGTATAATGGCAGTGATGAAAGTTGGTGATGCAATAGTGAATTGTTGCGTATCTTTCTTTTTCATTGCTTATACATAATGGTATGATTGGTATACTGGCAAGTTTTGCTATTAAACTACTCCACCATGACTTACACCATCGTTTTAAAGGCGGAGGTGTGGGCATGGTGGTTTTTTATATGCTTTGGCTAAAAAGGGGGAAGTAGTATGAGCAATTCGACTGGCACATTTAAAATCAATGGCTTGGATTATACGGCAAAAACCGGATTAACGATACTTGAAGTCCTCAATCAAAATGGGATAGCCCATCCCCAGATTTGTTATGTCCCTGAGGTCGATCCGATCCAAACCTGTGATACCTGCATTGTCGAGGTGGATGGGACACTCGTCCGGTCATGTTCGACCGTGGCGGTGAGCGGGATGGATATCACCTTGGACTCAAGCAAGGCTAAGGAAGCCCAGACCGAAGCAATGGATCGGATCCTGGAAAATCACTCCTTATACTGTACGGTTTGTGATAATAATAACGGCAATTGCAAACTTCATAACACGGCAGAGTTAATGGAAATCGAACACCAAAAATATCCTTACACACCGAAAGTGAAATTGGCCGATGTCGATATGTCCCACCCATTTTACCGCTATGATGCCAATCAATGCATCGCCTGCGGACAATGTGTCGAAGTATGCCAGAACCTTCAGGTCAACGAGACTCTATCCATCGACTGGGAAGCGGATCGTCCAAGGGTCATCTGGGATGAAGGCACCGAAATCAACAACTCATCATGTGTTGGGTGCGGACAGTGTGTAACCATTTGTCCATGTAATGCATTAATGGAGAAATCCATGCTTGGTGAAGCTGGGTTCATGTCAGGTATAAAAAACGATTTGCTCGAACCGATGATTGATCTTGTCAAAGAAGTGGAGCCTGGGTACAGCGGGATATTTGCCATTTCGGAAATCGAGGCGGCAATGCGTGAGAAACGGACGAATAAGACAAAAACGGTCTGTACGTTTTGCGGGGTCGGCTGCTCATTCGAGGTCTGGACAAAGGGCCGGAAAATCCTTAAAATCCAACCGACTCATGAAGCCCCCGTCAATGCGATTTCCACATGTGTCAAAGGGAAATTCGGCTGGGATTTTGTAAACTCCGAAAAACGATTAACCAAGCCGCTCATTCGGAAAAATGGCAAATTCGTCGAATCGAGCTGGAATGAAGCATTGGAATTCGTCGCCTCAAGACTCGGGACGATCAAACAACAGCATGGCGGCAACTCCGTAGGCTTCATTTCTTCCTCCAAGATTACGAATGAAGAAAACTATGTGATTCAAAAGCTGGCACGGCAGGTATTCGAGACGAATAACGTCGACAATTGCTCCCGATATTGCCAATCACCTGCTACAGACGGATTGTTCCGTACAGTCGGAATGGGCGGGGATGCCGGAACGATCAAGGATATCGCCGCCGCCGGCCTGGTCATCATCGTCGGGGCGAATCCTGCTGAAGGGCATCCTGTACTGGCGACACGCGTGAAGCGTGCCCATAAGCTTCACGGCCAAAAACTGATTGTGGCGGATATCAGGAAAAATGAAATGGCGGAGCGTTCGGATATTCATATCAGCCCCAAACAAGGAACGGACCAGGTCTGGTTGATGGCGGTTACCAAATATATGATCGATCAAGGCTGGCATGATCGAAAATTCATTGATGAAAATGTGAACTTCTTCGAGGAGTATATAGAAGTACTTGAGAAATACACCCTCGAATATGCAGAAATGCACACAGGGCTTACAAAAGAAGCATTGGTCCAAATAGCAGAAATGATCCGTGATGCCGACGGGACCTGCATTCTTTGGGGAATGGGTGTAACCCAAAACACGGGAGGCTCCGATACGTCTGCCGCCATTTCCAACCTTTTGCTGGCTACAGGAAACTACCGCCGAAACGGAGCCGGGGCCTATCCGCTTCGAGGCCACAACAATGTACAAGGTGCTTGCGATATGGGGACCCTGCCGACATGGCTTCCCGGATACCAGCATATTTCCGATGATGCGGCACGCGCTAAATTCGAAAGTGCTTACGGTGTAAAAATCGATGGCAAACCAGGCATGAACAATATCGAAATGCTTCACGCCATTGAAAAAGGCGACATGAAAGCGATGTACCTTGTCGGTGAAGATATGGCACTTGTCGATTCCGATGCCAACCATGTTCATGACGTATTATCAAGCTTGGATTTCTTCGTGGTACAAGATATTTTCCTTTCCAGAACCGCCCAATATGCAGACGTCGTATTGCCAGGAGTGCCCTCTCTTGAAAAAGACGGAACATTTACCAATACGGAGCGTCGCGTACAGCGTCTATACCAGGCACTGCCTGCTCTAGGAGATGCTAAAGCGGATTGGTGGATCACCCAAGAGATCGCCAATCGGCTAGGGGCGGATTGGAACTACACACACCCTGGTGAAATCTATGATGAAATGGCAAGCCTCTCGCCATTATTCAGCCAAGCCAATTACAGTGCGCTCGAAGGCTGGAACAGCTTTCTCTGGGGCAGCCATGATGGAGCAAGCACGCCGCTTCTTTATGTGGACGGCTTTAACTTCCCTGATAAGAAGGCCCGATTTGCCCTATCCGATTGGGTCGAGCCGGCTCAATTCCCAGCGGAATACGATCTTCATATCAACAACGGGCGGATGCTGGAGCATTTCCATGAAGGAAACATGACGAATAAATCAATTGGAATCCAAGCAAAGGTTCCTGATATTTTCGTTGAAATTTCGCCAAAGCTTGCCAGTGAGCGCAAAGTCGGTGATGGCGGACTCGTTCGCTTAGTCTCACCGTTCGGAGCCGTTAAATTAAAAGTGCTGATCACCGACCGGGTAAAAAACAATGAACTCTTTTTACCGATGAACTCCGTTGACAAAGATTCTGCCATCAACTTCCTGACCGGTCCTATCTATGATCAACGCACAAGCACACCTGCCTACAAACAAACGATGGTCCGCATGGAAGTATTAAGCGCTTGCGGAGACACCCCGCTGCCTGATACGAATCCACGGAACAAAAAACGCCATCCCCAGAATGGTGTCGAGGTTGAACGGAAGTGGGCCCGTTCAGGGTATGTACATTTAACGGAAAAATAAACAAGGAAGGTGATATTCATGGCAGCTCCCATTACGGAAATCCATAATCCGCTTACAGAGGAAGAAAAGAAGCTCCAAAAGCTGGAAGAATTAAAAACACTGATCGCCAATAATGAAGATGCGTTAAACAATATGTTTAAGATCGTCAATGAACTGAATGACGCGGGAGTATTCGAGGCAGCGACCTCCATGCTACAAGGAAAAGAACAAATTGCAAAAATCGCCCTTGAACAAGTTACAAGACAACCTGTCACAAACCTGATCAATACCGTTATGGGGGCAACAGGAGCCTTGATGAATGCAGATGCCGCACAATCGACGAAACTGCTGAACAGTGCACTCGCAGGAATCGATGAAGGAAACAAGTTCCTCCAAAGCGAAAAGAAAATCGGCGTACTCGATCTAATGAAAACGTTGAATGATCCCGACATAAACCGGGCGATCGGTTTTGGCGTACACTTCCTAAAGGGAATGGGCAAGGAATTGAAGGAATAGGAATGAGGGCTGATTCTTTTAGGGTCAGCTTTTTTTCACTCATCAAAAAACAAGCTGTACACCCTCCCCTTATTCGCACCACTGCTTGTCAGATTCAATGATTGCAGGATACGAGTGGCAGCGGATGCGGAGGAAAGGTTAATAAAATCCCGCAGCTGCCGATTCGTGATAGTCGCTCCGATCAAGTAAAAATAATCTCGTAAAGCATGGATATGTGCCTCCTTACTGGATAGGCCGCATTGGTTGCAAAGCCATGTTCCATGCCTTCTAAGTAACTGGTGACTGTTGCAGTTCCCGCATATTACGCCCTTGATGAGGTCTTCTTCAGTAAGACTGTATCGTTCAAGGATGGAAAAATCGGCATCGATATGCTGTTTATTGATGATGCGAACAGCTTTCTTTAAAACTTTATCATCTAAAATGGACTCTTTCATCATATGTTCAATTTGCTTAATTTTAGCGGGAAGCGCATCGCGATGGATGACTTTGAAGTGCAGTTTACGGTTTTCAGGAGAGGTGCGAATGATGGTTTGGGGATTACTGATGACAATCAATGAAAGGATCGGAAATGCTGGGAAGCCATGTTCCAAAAACCAATTCTTCAACTGTTCTTCCTGGCGGCTGACTTGAATGAGGGGATCCGGAAACGCAGACTCCACTCCATCTTTCGTTCGGATAAGCTGATTGAAGTGGTGATCAAAAAAGAGCATGCCCGTTATATTTTTCACTTCGATGATGAGGCCGAATTTCTTTGTCATGATCAAGGTATCCAACTGAAAAAAACGGGCCTGTTCCTGAAGCCGTACATCGTGGAAAATGAAATGACTCTCCGGCTCTAAAAAGCCTAATGGATAGTCAATGGAACACTCCCCTTTATAGCCAGCCTCCTTTTTTTTGAGATCATTTATGATGAAGGCCATTCTAGGAAGATTAGGTGGAAGCCTGCGCGCCAAAACACGTAATTTGAGGATGGTAAGCGGTACTTTTCGTTGTTTTACAATCAATATTCATCACTCCAATCTATATTTCTCCCAACATGATTCGACAACTGCAATGAATACTCCTTCAAATTATTGCGATTGGACGTTTTTTCTGCGAAATGTGCTTTTTATCTACGATACTGCACCTTTTATCTGCGAAATCGGCATTATATCTACGATACCGGACCTTTTATCTCCGAATTCTGCTTTTTATCTACGATACTGCACCTTTTATCTCCGAAATCGGCATTATATCGATTTTTCGACAAAAAAACTGCACCTCCTCCAATTGTTAGGTGTTACCTAACAATTGGGCTCACTTCAAAACAGGTCCTCGCCGTCATAATTCTGCGATCGCTCTGCCGGCCTGTCTTCCGGAGAAAAGGCAGCCACCGACGAATGTTCCTTCCAATGAACGATAACCGTGAACCCCGCCACCGCCGAATCCGGCTACTTCACCCGCTGCATACAGGCCATTCACTGGATGTCCGGAAGCATTCAGGACGCGGCAGGAGAGATCGGTTTGCAATCCCCCCAATGTTTTTCTGCTGACGATATTCAACCGCACTGCTATTAACGGACCATTCTTCGGATCGAGCATTTTATGAGGTGCTGCCACTCTTATTAGCCGGTCACCGATATAATGGCGTGCTCCATGCATTGCGGTAATTTGCAGGTCTTTCGTGAATTTGTTATCCATCTCTCTATCCCTCGCGATGATTAGCCTCTCGATTTCGGCAAAGTCAAGCAAACTCTCCCCCGTGATCTTATTCATTCCCTCCACAAGTTCGGAGAGTGAATCAGCCAGCACAAAGTCCTCCCCTTTGTCCATGAAAGCCTGGACGGGAGATGGCGCACCCGGCAGGACCCGGGATAAAACCTTCCGAATGCTCTTCCCTGTCAAATCGGGATTTTGCTCTGAGCCCGATAAAGCAAATTCTTTTTCAATGACCTTCTGCGTCAAGATGAACCAAGAATAATCGTACCCTGTCGCCATGATGGCTTCAAGCGTTCCTAACGTATCAAAGCCAGGGAAGTTAGGGGCAGGGAATCGCTTGCCTGTTGCATCGAGCCACAGAGATGAAGGTCCGGGAAGGATTCGGATTCCATGCTTGGCCCAAACAGGATCATGATTCTTGATTCCTTCCGTATAATGCCACATCCGGTCGCGATTGACGATCCTTCCGCCAGCCTTTTCCGTTATGGCAAGCATCCTCCCGTCCACGTGCTCAGGTACGCCGGAAATCATATGTTTCGGAGCTTCACCTAGCCGCACAGGCCAATTCTTTCTGATCAAATCGTGGTTGGCCCCGATTCCGCCGCTTGTAACAAGCACAGCCTTCGCATGAAATGAGAAGTCATCGACCACTTCCCGCGAGCTAGCCTCGCCGCGAGCTGCCGAGCTCGGCACGAGCACGGATCCACATACACCAATGACAGCATCATGTTGCGTTAGCAATTCATTCACGCGATGACGGGGGCGATAATCGATCAGGCCATTTGCGATCGCTTTACGAATGCGATCCTCGAACGGCTTAACGATCCCCGGTCCCGTTCCCCAAACAATATGAAAACGCGGAACCGAGTTACCATGCCCTTCAGCAAGGTATCCGCCTCGTTCTGCCCAGCCAACTACCGGAAAAAAACGGATGCCCTGGGCTGTCAGCCATTCACGTTTTTCCCCAGATGCAAAGTTGACATAAGCCTCCGCCCACTTTTTCCCCCAATAATCTTGATCATCCTCACGATCGAACCCCGCCGAACCTAACCAATCCTGCCAGGCAAGTTCCCGCGAATCCTTAATGCCCAGTCTCCGCTGCTCGGGTGAGTCGACAAGAAACAAGCCGCCAAAAGACCACCAGGCCTGCCCGCCAAGGGAAGCTTCCGGTTCTTGATCCAATAACAAAACCTTCTTCCCGGCATCAGCGAGCTCCGCCGAAGCCACCAATCCGGCAAGGCCCGCTCCGACCACAATCACATCGAATTCCATCAACGTCAACACACCTCCAGTATGTAAACACTTCCATAATATTCGAAAAAATTTCACACTCTTCCTACATTCCCCGTTAAAACTCATTTTCCTTTCAAGGAGGAAGAATAATCTTGAAAGGAAATATGTTTTGAACCATATCTTGACCTTTTCAGAAGACTGGAGTTCCTTCAAACGAAAAACCTATGAAGGACACTCCTACTGAAATGCTCCTGGGAAAGAGCACTGTCTTCAATTTCTGCATTAGTTGCCAAGGCATTTAAGCGGGATGCTTACCCTAACTGGCGTTTGAATTCTTTACTGGCGAAGAAGTAAGCGATGACCATGATGCCGACGCACCAGGCAAGCGCTGTCCAGATATCGCTACCAACAGACCCTTCATACAAGAGGGCACGAATCGCATTAACGATTGAAGTCACGGGCTGGTTCTCTGCGAACACACGGACCATTTTAGGCATGGTTTCGGTGGGGACAAACGCCGAACTGATAAACGGGAGGAAAATCAGCGGATACGAGTAACCTGTCGCGCCCTCCAAAGAACTAGCTTTCAAACCGGGGATGACCGCCAGCCATGTCAGCGCTAGGGTAAACAGCCCGAGGATCCCTGCTACAGCGAGCCAATCCAGGATATTAGCGCTGGAGCGGAAGCCCATTAAAAGCGCGACGAGGATGACCACCATGAGAGTCAGCGCATTGGCAACAAGCGAGGTCAACACATGGGCCCACAATACGGAAGACCGCTTGATGGGCATCGTAATGAAACGCGCCATCAGCCCGCTTTTAACATCCGTAAACAGCCGAACGGAAGTATAAGCGACGCCGGATGCGATAGCTATCAGCAAGATTCCCGGCAATAGATAATTGACGTAGTTGTCTGTCCCTGTCTCCATGGCGCCGCCAAATACATAAACAAACAGCAGAAGCATCATGATCGGAGTAATCGCCACCGTGATAATTGTATCCGGACTGCGCATGATGTTACGCATTAAACGCCCTAGTAATACCCCTGTTTTGCTTTTCATTTACATCTCCTCCTTTTTCCCGATGATTGAAAGGAAAATTTCTTCCAATGTTGGCTGCTTCTCGATGTACTCCACTTTCGCTGGCGGAAACATCTCCTTGAGTTCGGTAAGGGTACCGGTCGAGATGATTTTTCCGCCATGCAGGATGGCAATACGGTCCGCCAGTTGTTCTGCTTCCTCCAGATATTGAGTCGTCAGCAAGATTGTCGTGCCTCCACCGGCGAGCTCTTTGACGGTTTCCCAAACTTCAATCCTCGCTTCGGGGTCAAGCCCTGTCGTCGGTTCGTCGAGAAAAATGACGGCTGGCGTCCCGATCAGGCTCATGGCGATGTCAAGCCGACGCTTCATCCCCCCGGAATATTTGTCCGCCCGGCGGTTGGCCGCATCCGTCAGGCTGAATCTTGCAAGCAAATTGTCTGCGACTTGAGCAGGATTGGAAACTCCCCGTAACTTGGCAATCATCATCAGGTTTTCACGCCCGGTAAGCATACCGTCTAAAGCTGCGAATTGCCCGGTCAGGCTGATGCTCTGGCGAACCTGTTCCGGTTGACGCCGGACGTCAAAGCCGCAAATGCCTACTTCTCCATCATCGGGCTTCATCAACGTCGAGAGGATGTTGACAATCGTTGTCTTCCCTGCTCCATTCGAGCCCAGTAGTGCGAAAATTTCCCCACGCAGCACTTCAAAATCCACCCCATTTAATACTTCCTTGTCTTTAAAGGATTTTTTTAACCCTTTTACGGATATCGATTCGTCGCTCATCTTTTTTTCCTCCTTATATAAAGTGCAGCAGATCGCTTACACATTTCATAATTAATCGGTAGAGCCAGTTTGCTTATATCCCTCTATTCAGTCAGACTGATATTCTGTATAACTTAGTACCAAACCGAAAATATAACTGAAAAGCAAAGGTGGCAATTCACAATTGTAATCAGCTATTCAGTCGATATTATTTATTAAGTTCATTTTTTCCCAATCGCTTGATGATACTTTGATTTAAATCTTCACGATACTTGTCGACATAGGTTTTAGCGTTCGCCACTAGTTCATCGGCAAAGGATGCTACGTCATCTCCAGTTATCTCCAGAACTTCTCGACCATCCGCTGCACCGGCTTCGAACAAATCAATTAATTCATACTGCATATGCAGCATATCCATTCCGTTGCCCGCCGCGAAATTCCACATGTAGCTTTGGATTTTCTTAAACACAAACTGATAGTCCTCTGGAAGGGCTTCAACCCGTGCCATCATCAGCTTATACTCTTTCTTATCACCAATCATCTTTTTGAAAAAATCCATCATATTATTTTTCCTCCTATTTATAATAGCTGAACAAGACACTCCAGGAATATCGTACGGAACATCTTATGAAGCTAATTTGATTTTAAGAAGTTGATTTTTGAGGATACGAAATCCCATTTCCCCCAAAACAATTCAAGCTCCTCGCGGCCAGCTTCATTCAGGGAGTAAAACTTACGGGGCGGCCCCATATCTGAAGGTTTTTTTTCTATGATCACCAGTTTTTTCTTTTCTAATCTCACGAGGATGGTGTAGACCGTCCCTTCAACGACTTCAGTAAACCCAAGGTCATTCAGGCGGCGGGTAATCTCGTAGCCATATGTTTCATGACGGCTGATGATTTCCAGCACGCATCCTTCAAGCGAACCCTTCAGCATTTCAGTTAAATTTTCCATGTTCAGCACCTCCCCTACTTAGTCTGACTTGTATTCAGTATTACTTAGTACTAAATAAAATTTTCACTGTATAGCTTTATGATATGCTATTCAGTATGGAGTATACATGTGCATGTGTAAACATAATTATTTAAAGCCGAGTTGGTATTACATGTATATCGTATCACTTAGTAGAAGAACGGTCAATGTGAATTTGTAAATATTTTCAAAAATATTTAGCCCAAATGGCTACCAATGCACCTCTCACATGGACGCGAATCTATTCCAAAGCCAAATAAAAAACCACCAATATATGTATTGGTGGAGACGGTGGGAGTCGAACCCACGTCCAGACATAACGGCACTTAAGCTTCTACGAGTGTAGTCGATATATTCGCATTTCGCGAACTCATTAGCCTATCGACAGGCGGCAGAGCAGCTAGTCTGATTGGTCTCTTCCTTCATCCTCAGACGGTGGATTCCGGCGTATCCCACTTAGAGTGAGTCCCTTACCCTACCACGTGGGCCATGGAGGGAGGAACAGCTAACGACTGTTGTTACGCAGCGAAAGCTAGGTTGTTGTTTTGTTTGCCAGTTATAGGCGTTGACGTTTTAACGAGGCCGATCCCCTCGACTCGCAACTTAAGCTCGAACTATCCCTGTCGAATCCGTAACGTCCCCATGAATGAAATGGAGCGTACGAGAGAAGAATAGTCAGCAAGTTGGCTGATATTCAATTGTCATCGGTACAGGATTAATTATAACAGATTGAAACGAAAAATCAATTGTAAGGTCTTGGCAGCGTTACATCTTCTGACGATCACGGAAAGCACGTTCAATATCACGCTTCGCTTCCTTCTTCTTCAGGTCATCACGCTTGTCATATTGCTTCTTCCCTTTTCCAAGTCCGATTAAAACCTTGGCAAAGCCATTTTTCAAATACATTTTCAATGGAACGATGGTGTAACCCGCTTCCTTTGTTTCACCGATCAATTTACTGATTTCTTTCTTATGCAAAAGGAGCTTCCGTGTCCGCAATGGGTCATGGTTGAACTGGTTACCCTGTTCATAAGGACTGACATGCATATTATAAAGATAGATTTCGCCATTTTCTATTTTAGCGAAGGCATCCCTCAAATTCACTCGGGCCGCCCTGATTGCTTTGATTTCGGTCCCTTTCAAAACGATGCCTGCTTCAAATGTTTGTTCAATGAAGAAATCATGATATGCTTTTTTATTTTGTGCTAGTTGTTTACCTGAGCCTTTTGGCATCTTTCTCTCCCCTTTTTACATCCGATCGCAGTGAGAGGATGAATCGCTCACCCCCTCACATCAACCTTATCTCTTTTTAGGCTTCCTCTTGCGCTTGGCAGCTGGCGCATTTTCAAAGAATTTTTTCTTCTTCTTCGGCTTTCTCTCGGAAGAAGGCGAATCTCCCTTGCGATTGCCGCCACGGCTGCCGCCTTTTCCTTCGTTATGTCCGCCATTGCCGCCGCGGCCGCGTTTACGGTCACCCGAATTGGCTTTGAATATTTTCTTTTCGCCGGATGGACGGGGACGGCTTACCTTCATGCCGATGATTTCAAAATCGATCGCCCGTTCGTCTTTATTGACGTTGGAAACACGTACGTCGATCTCATCTCCAATCCGGAACACATTGCCTGTACGTTCCCCGATCATGGCCAGCTGGCGCTCATCGAAGCGATAATAGTCATCCGTCATGAAGCTGACATGAACAAGTCCTTCGATCGTATTCGGCAGCTCGACGAACATCCCGAAATTGGTGACGGAGCCGATGATACCGGTATATTCCTCGCCGATTTTATCAAGCATATATTCCGCCTTTTTCAAATCATCGGTTTCGCGCTCTGCGTCGACGGAGCGACGTTCCCGCTTCGAGGTATGATCGGCAATCTCGGGTAGGATGGCATTCCATTTCTCTTTCGTTGCATCGTCCAGCTTACCTTCCACCAAATACGTCCTGATCAATCTGTGCACGATCAAATCCGGGTAACGGCGGATCGGTGATGTGAAATGTGTATAAAATTCAGCTGACAAACCAAAATGGCCCAAGCTTTCCGGATCATATTTCGCTTGCTGCATCGAACGGAGCATGACGGTGGAGATGACCGTTTCTTCCGGCTTGCCCGCCACTGCCTCGATGATATCCTGTAACGCCTTAGGATGAACGTCATTGGCAGACCCGCGCACAATGTAGCCAAAGTTCGTAATGAATTCGAAGAAGCGCTGCAGCTTTTCCGGCTTCGGATCTTCGTGGATACGGTAAATGAACGGAACGTCAAGACGGTTGAAATGCTCGGCAACGGTTTCGTTGGCTGCCAGCATGAACTCTTCAATCAGCTTTTCGGCAACCGACCTTTCGCGTAAAACGACATCAGTCGGATGTCCCTCTTCATCAACGATAACTCTTGCTTCATTGAAATCAAAATCGATCGCACCGCGGCTCATCCGCTTTTTACGAAGGATGGCGGCCAGCTTCTCCATGTCCTGGAACATCGGCACCAACGCTTCATAGCGCTCTAGCTGTTCTTCATCCTTATCCACCAAGATCTTGTTCACGTTGCCATAAGTCATCCGCTCCGTCGTCTTGATGACACTTTCAAAAATCTCGTGATTGACGACATGGCCGTCTGACGTGATTTCCATTTCACAAGAAAGTGTAAACCGATCGACCTGCGGATTCAAGGAACAAATTCCGTTCGATAAACGATGCGGAATCATCGGGATCACCCTGTCCACCAAATAAACACTCGTACCCCTTTCAAGGGCTTCCTTATCGATTGGTGAACCTTCCGTAACATAATGGCTGACATCGGCAATATGGACACCCAGCTTGTAATGGCCATTTTCAAGCTTAGAAACCGACACGGCATCATCGAGGTCCTTCGCATCGGCTCCATCAATCGTGACCAAAATATCATGGCGCAAATCCCTGCGGCTGCCGATTTCGCTTTCAGAAATCGTATCGGAAACGGCATTGGCCTGTTTCATGACATCTTCCGGAAAATCCATCGGCAAACCGTATTTATGGATGACGGAAAGGATATCGACGCCAGGGTCATTCTTATGCCCCAGAATTTCAATGATTTCGCCTTCTGCGCTTACACGTCCTTCCGGATAAGAAGTCAGCTTGACGACAACCTTATGGCCTTCCACCGCTCCATGGGAAGCATGCTGGGGGATGAAGATGTCGTTGGCGATCTTTTTATCGTCAGGGATGACGAAACCAAAGCTTTTACTTTCGGAGTATGTACCTACCACTTGAGTGATTCCGCGTTCAAGGATCCTGATGACCGTGCCTTCCTGTCTTGATCCGGATGTTTCCGAAGATACCCGCACCATGACGATATCTCCATGCATTGCCGTACCCGTTTCATTTGGCGGAATGAAAATATCATCCATTCCTGGGTTATCTTCAGGCGTTACAAAGGCAAAGCCCTTTGCATGACCCGTTAATTTTCCGCGGAACAAATTCATTTTTTGCGGCAGGCCGTAACGATTGCTTCTCGTCCTGACCACCAATCCCTTTTCTTCCAGCTTCACGAGCGCCTTGACGAAATTCTTGAAGTCTGCCGAGTCTTCGATCTTCAAAGCCTCTTCAAGCTCCTGTACCGTCAATGGCTTATATGCTTCATCGGTCATGTACGTCAAAAGCCTATTCATGTGTTCTTGAATGTTATCTTCCATAAAACCCCTCCTATTCAGGGTATGATTAATTTGTTATTCGGACCAATCCAGGCTTTCTAAAAATTCCAATACATCTTCATGCAGCTGTTCTTTTTCTTTATCAAGCGTTATGACATGACCGGATTCTTCATACCACTTCAGTTTCTTGACAGGTGACTCGATCGAATCATAAATGATATCGGCACTTTTCGGATTGATGACGTCGTCATGACGCCCCTGCACGACATATGTCGGTGCATAAATCAAATCGACATTCTCACGCACTTCCGTTATCAATTCCTGAAGGGCTTTCAATGTATTCATCGGTTTATCGGCCAGAAGGTCCATTTCACGTTCTATTTGCTCGTCTGTTTTTCCTTCGTATTTCTTAAATTCTCTAGCGTACTCCAATACTCCTTTAAACATCATTTCTTCACTTTTGATATACATGGGCGCACACATTGATACGATACCCTTTATAGGTACAGTGTAACCTAATTTAAGAGAAAATACGCCTCCTAAAGAGAGTCCGGCAACAGCTATTTCCTCATGGCCCTTGCTCTTGAGGAAATCGTATGCCATCATGACGTCCTTCCACCAGTCAGCCGGGCCCGTCTTCACAAGCTCCTCTGGCGGAACCCCATGTCCCTTATAGTGCGGGGCATGGCAGGTGTATCCGTGTTTCTCCAAATGACGTCCAAGCATCCGCACATCGGCGGAGTTGCCCGTAAACCCATGTAAAAGTAAGACCGCTCTTTTTCCGCCTTCGAAAGTAAAGGGCTGCTGCAGCTTAATTTTCATGATAATCAGCTCCTTCATTAGTAAATAGCATCCAAAAGGATTCCCTATCCTATCATTAAGTACTAAAATCACTATATCTATTCATGCAACTATCGTGCAAAGAAAAAAGCCTAGCTATTTAGCTAGACTCATTTTTGATCGATTACACATCAAAGAATGCAACAAGTAAAGTTAAAGCAAAGAATAAAATGGCCAATACTATCGTTGCACGATGTAAAATCAAGTCCAAGCCGCGTGCTTTTTGCTTTCCGAATAGCTGCTCAGCACCGCCGGCAATCGCACCTGATAAACCTGCGCTTTTACCCGATTGAAGCAATACCGTCACAATAAGGGCGATACTGACGATCACCAAAAGCGTTATGAGAAATGCATGCATGCAATTACACCTCCTGAAGTACCAATAAACAATTACTTTAACTTTACCACACCCATAAGATATCCACAATCTTTGTTATAATATAATGGAAAGAATTCCTAAACCGCATCTTCATCATTTTCTTTTTGAATCAAAGTTTGAGATAATTCACAAAAAGGGAAGAAAGAGGTGTCAGCATGTTTAAGCCCATACTTCGAATTCTTGATTTATTGACCATCCTGTTCTCGGTGGTTGCAGGCTATTCTTTATGGATAGGCGGAAGCAATCTCTTAAGCATCCTATTGATCATTCTCTCGCCGCTTTTGCTGCTGCTTGCAAAATACCATGGAAATCGATATTTATTATTTGCTGCATATATCACGACAACCGTCTATTTTACTGCTATTATTTATAATGGACTTTCCAATAGCGGTATCGACTTTTTCCAATCAAGTTACAATGTACTGCTGATCGGTGCAGCTGCAATCCTGCTGAGCATCGTAGCGGCCGTCATTGGTTTCGGCACCAATACCCTTACGATTCTCTGGCTATCGCTGCATGCCCTGGTCACCTTCGAGACGATCAGGATGTCAGGTGGTTTCCTTTCGCACTTTTGGTCTGCACCCGTCGTGGAAACCGCAGTCCGCAATGATTATCCATTTTTGTTGATGGTGGTCTGGATCGGTTTATTCCTTGATAAGTACCAAAGTGAATTGACGAGGGATTACTTGTCACGATAATCTTTCAATACGCCTATTCGCAGGAAATCTCATTTTAAAAGCAAGGGGCCTTTCATATGTTAAAACCTATATTTACAGCAACTGCTCTGTCATCGTTCATTTTATTGTCCGGATGCTCATTCGACCAATCAGGCGATGACAAGAAAGAGCCAAAAGAAGAACACCCGAGCTCCCACCATACGGAGACAGCCAAGGATGATACTAAAGAAAAAGATTCAAAAGAATCAGCCCAACGCCAGGTGGAAGTCGATGAAACGGTCAAGCCCGCACAGGCTGGCCTGCAGACTTTAGCAAACCCAGGGAGCATCCCTGTTCTTGTCAACAAACAATACAGCTTGCCGGAAGATTACAAGCCTGAAGATCTCATCTACCCAAAAGTGGATTTCATCTTTCAAGATAAAATCGAAAAAAGAATGATGCGAAAAGAAGCCGCAATTGCGCTTGAACGGTTATTCCAAGCTGCTGAAAAAGACAATATGCATTTCGCCGGTGTTTCTGCCTACCGTTCACATCAGACACAAATCACGGTCTTTAATAACTATGTGGCCAAGGACGGGGAAGAAAAAGCGAAAACTTACAGTGCCATGCCAGGTACGAGCGAGCACGAAACGGGCCTGGCCATCGATGTCACGACACATGACGGTGCATGTGCTGCCCAAGATTGCTTCGGGGACACGAATGAAGCGGCCTGGCTTGCAGAGCATGCCCATGAATTCGGATTCATCATCCGCTATCCGGAAGGCAAGGAAAACATTACCGGCTATAAATACGAACCATGGCACATCCGCTACATTGGCGTCGATGCCGCAACTGAAATTTTCAAAACGAAAAGCACATTGGAAGAATACTATAATGCCGTCCCAGTAGAAGCTGTAGATAAATAAACAAAAGGTGCCCATATGCGGCACCTTTTGTTGTCTGTTAATCAAACGTTTGATTAAATTTGCTTCTCCATATCTACAAGGTAATGATACAAATCAAGGTTTGATGACCGTTCGAATTGAACCGGAAACGTCTGTACTTTCATAGTCACTTTCGCTGACTTCATAAGGTTTTGGTAACGCAATAACCTGAAAATTCGAATCATGCCGTACCTGTGGAAGCTTATATTCAAACACTTTTCTTTCTCCAGGGTTAACTGCCACATGTCCTACTAATTGATCTTTTCCCAGCGAGACTTGCTGCCATTCGTTCAATGCAATTATATGGTAATTTTCCTCCTTTTCACCAATATTGCCAACAGATAGGAAAACACGCTCACCACTTTTTGCTGCAGGCAGGATAATCAGTTCTTCTTTTTGTTTGCTGACAAATATGGTATCGTTCGGTCCCTCCTTTACCATGTCATCTGGAATTAAATCAGTAGCTGCTTTTGGTTCTTCTCCCTTGCTCTTGACCATGAAACGCATCGGCAGCACTTCTTGCAACGTGTCCATTTTTGATATATCCAATTTATCTATTAGATAATTTGGTTTTTTAAATATAAGATAATCTATTTCTTTTGTACGATCGTTAGTGGCAACACTCAGATCAAACTCGATACTTTTATTCGGTTTGGCTTTAAAGGTATAAACACTGTATGGTTTTCCTTCGACCGTGAAGGGTGTTTGTTCAAAATTACGAAGGACCATTACGGCATATTCCCTTTCCACTTCTATAAAATTCGAGAGCGAAAGCGTATACTCAAGCTTATTATTAATCGGTTCCAGAGTACTCCCATTATTCATTACTTTTCCATCGTCATCCAGCAAGCCATAGGAAATCGTATTGGAGCCTTCCCGAAAACCAGGCTGTACACCTTTTGTATTGTCCGTTTTGTTGTAAAAGATCCAAACAGAGATTCCAATCAATATAAGGGGAATTGCTATCAGGAGTTTCTTTTTCATATCATCATGTCTCCTATAATGAAAATCTTCCTTCATACGCGCGGCAGGAGTGCTTGTAATCAATTATATCTTTAGAGTAGACTGCTTGACTTCAGTCGTAGCGATTCCGTTTCTTCAAGTTGAATATGCGACACCCCTACCTTAATTATACCTTTAATACCATATATTACAATTTTAAAAAACTAGATGCTCTCCTCCTTCATGAAACACAAAAAACCTCCCATTCAAATCGAATGGGAGGTGAAAGAAATAATGATCTTACCCACTTCTCGTCAGAAGCGGATTTTGCCATGATTATTTCTTCAAGTTATAGAAAGATTTCAAGCCGCCGTAAACAGCTAAGTCGCCAAGCTGGTCTTCGATGCGAAGCAGTTGGTTGTATTTAGCGATACTTCCGTTTGCGACATGGAATTCTTCAAAAACTAGGGGAATGAATCTAACTCAACAGTTTTTTTACTCAAAATGATAATAAATGAACAATTAGCCAAAGATAGTACTATAGCTAAATTCCGGCACATACTTATCAGAGAAGGAATCTGGACGGGGAGGTTTCTATGTGGTAAAAGATTATAAAAATTATCGGGACATGAAGAGCTTAAGGGAAATCATGAAAAATAAATCGGATAAAATAAAATCATGGGATTAAAAATCTGAATCAAAAAATGGACAAGCTCATAGAGCAAGTTGAGAAAAAAGAGAAATGAGCTTCCTTATAAAAGGTGGATCATATTTGTTGCTTATTTACTATTAACAAGCTGAAGAAGTTCAGAAAACTTTTGGTCCATAAATTGTGCTTTCCTTAGAATTTCTTCCTTCTCGTTTTCTACATGTACTTTTACCGTTTTACCTCTTTGGCTTAACTCGTTGTTGATTTTAATGGTTAAGACTCGACTGCCGGCCGTTTTATTTTCAAAGTTTCCGGAACCTTCGGAAACTAATGCGACTTTATGCTTTTTATCTTTATTCAAACGTAATGTACCATGCAATCTACGTATTTTATGCGCTCTATTCATTATAATTCCTCCCCTACTGAATTCATTATTGAATCCATATGATGGATTACTAATAGGTGTTTTCGGATTTCATATAATTCTCTACTTAAAAAAATACCAAAAAGTAATCACTATTAAATAATATACGTCTAAATGTTTCTAAATTTAAGTACATATCCTCACAAAATATCAAATATTAACTGTCATTAATACCACAGTTTTTTAGCTTTTCTTCATTTCTGGTTTGTAAAGTACAGGGTTTTAACAACAAAAAAAGATACCGAATTTCTTTATCAGGTATCTCTCAAGGTTTGTATTCTTGCCCACTTCGAATGTATTGGGCAACAAATTCTAAGGCTTCCTCCAACGCCCAGACATTCCAATTATCCTGTCTTTTACTCCAATCTCCTGGTACATGATGATGGTGATGAGGCTCTGATTTTACGATAAATTCAAGTGGAGTATCTTCGTGATCATGCGGATCATTACCCCATGCGGAGATATGATACCCCTTCTTACTCATTCGTGGGATAATCAATTTCCATTGATACGAATACTTTCGTACATGGTCTTCATCATCATATCGTTCAATTGCGTGTAACCCCGTCTTCCCATGGACTGGATGTTCCCTTAATGGAAATAAAACAGATAATAATTTTCGTGTTCGCTTGTATTCGGGATAAATGTGATCGCTACCCGGAATACTATCATAGTGAGTTATAATGTCCCTATATCTTTCCATTATGTCAGGGATGTCAGCAGGAAGAAGGAGTTTATCTATGCTTATATGTTTATTTTCCATTCTTCCGCTCCCCATAAACTTTTTGTTTCAATTCCAAATATTCTTCCTCTAAGTCTTCCCATTCATAGTAGTCGGCTATTGCATTTATTTCATCACCGTCTAACTCTGGAAAAGCATCTTTATGGAATTCTGCCCCGTACTTCATTTGAAACTCCAGTAACTCCTTGATGACTTCTTTCAAACGTTCTTCTGGTGTTTGATTCCGTAATTTCTTCTCTTGGAATAACATTTGGACCTTAATGGCATACACTGGATCTTTCCAAAGGTAAATCATGTGTTTCGGTATCCGATTTTGCGAACTATTAGGAATGTACTCAAAGCCACGTTTGACATATTTGTTGAGCGTAACCGTAGAAACACCAAGTATCTCCGCAGTTTCTTTCGGTTTCAACAAATAGGTATCCCGGTATTCAAACACAATATCCCGTCCACCGATTTGATAATACCATTCTTCTAAATCTACCTTCAACTTCCCGAACTCATGGTCATCAATCGGATGATACATGCCAATCATTCGCTTTAACCAATTTAACAACGCTGTTTTGTTTTTGTTGGACGT
Source organism: Peribacillus muralis (assembly GCF_001645685.2). Classification (NCBI taxonomy): domain Bacteria; kingdom Bacillati; phylum Bacillota; class Bacilli; order Caryophanales; family Bacillaceae; genus Peribacillus; species Peribacillus muralis. Next base: position 4,541,274 of record NZ_CP017080.1, read on the forward strand.
AATAAAGACTTCATCAAAGTAAAGGTCATGGGTGTCAAAGGTAATGCTCTTGAGTCGATCTTTGAATGTTCCCATCATAACCATAATTAGTTGACTGAGGATATAGCTTGTCTCTTTCTCTATCTTTGTTTTGTTTAGTTCTTTATAAGCAAGATCAATCTCCTTCTCTGTTTCTTCGTAAACAGCCAAACTCATTATTTTCACCTCTTCTCACCTCCATTATAGCTTTCTAATTAACGAAAAGTCAATTTCATTAACTTTTCTATTATTAATATTCATTAATATATTCTATCCGTTAGATTCTGTTTTATACCTCACGCAATTGATATTCCAATTTATAGATTCTGTATCAGGTCTAGTTTGTCCATATTTTCTCAACTAATATATATGTGGGTGTTCTTCGGATTAGAAGAGTAATGCTTGCAACTCTTAAAGTCATAGACCCAATCATCTTAGCTACTTCCTTGTCTGTAAATATTTTTATAACGATTATGTCCTCTTTTAACAAATTTATCTTTGCTCATACATTAAGAATGACGTATTCCTCATTAATTAAATAACTATAAATAAATGCAAACTCTTTCAATAATTCCTTTATGAACATAAAAAAACCTCCTAATTAATGTGGATTACCACATATAAATAGGAGGTTAAAAGTAATAAACTGTACGACTAAGTTCATGTTTTTGTACGACACAATTCAAGCCCTACGAATTAGTCTTGTACGACTAAATTCAACCCTTATAACTCAAAATGATTACTTCTTCAAGTTATAGAAAGATTTCAAGCCGCCGTAAACAGCCAAGTCGCCAAGCTGGTCTTCGATGCGAAGAAGTTGGTTGTATTTAGCGATACGGTCCGTACGTGACATCGAACCTGTTTTGATTTGTCCTGCGTTCGTTGCAACGGCGATGTCAGCGATTGTTGCATCTTCCGTTTCACCTGAACGGTGGGAAACGACAGCCGTGTAGCCTGCGCGCTTAGCCATTTCGATTGCGTCAAACGTTTCAGTCAGTGTACCGATTTGGTTCACTTTGATCAGGATCGAGTTGCCGATGCCTTTTTCGATGCCTTCAGCCAATTTTTTCGTGTTCGTTACGAATAGATCGTCACCAACCAATTGAACTCTAGAACCAATGCGTTCAGTTAGAAGTTTGTGGCCATCCCAGTCATTTTCATCCAAGCCATCTTCAATGGAAAGGATCGGGAATTCATTAACCAGCTCTTCATAGAAAGCAACCATTTCTTCGGATGTTACGCCATTGCGGCCTTCACCTGCAAGATCGTATTTGCCTGTTTCTTTGTTATAGAATTCCGATGAAGCCACATCCATGCCAAGGTAGATATCTTCGCCTGCTTTGTAGCCTGCTTTTTCAATCGCCTCGATGATGACTAGAAGAGCTTCACGGTTTGAACCAAGGTTCGGAGCAAAGCCGCCTTCATCGCCGACAGCCGTATTAAGGCCTTTGGCAGATAGAACGGATTTCAATGCATGGAATACTTCAGCACCCATACGAACGGCTTCCTTGAAGCTTGGTGCACCTACAGGAAGGATCATGAATTCCTGGAAGTCTACGTTATTATCGGCATGTGATCCACCGTTGATGATGTTCATCATTGGAGTTGGAAGTTGCTTTGCATTGAACCCTCCAAGGTAACGGTACAATGGCAGACCGGAAAATTCAGCAGCAGCGTGTGCAGCAGCCATGGATACACCAAGGATTGCATTCGCTCCAAGGTTTCCTTTGTTCTCCGTACCATCCAATTCGATCATCGTAAGGTCAAGCCCAGCTTGGTTCGTTACATCCAAGCCAATGACAGCTTCAGCAATGATTTCATTAACATTATCAACTGCTTTTTGTACACCTTTACCAAGGTAGCGAGATTTATCTCCGTCACGAAGCTCAACCGCTTCATGCTCTCCTGTTGAAGCACCGGATGGGACGATGGCGCGTCCGAAGTATCCGGACTCAGTTTGGATTTCTACTTCTATTGTTGGATTACCGCGGGAATCAAGCACTTCGCGTGCATATACATGTTCAATGTAAGGCATTATAAATCTCTCCTTTTCCAATTCGCAATTTTATTTAGATAATAGGGATTTCCCTGTCATTTCAACAGGTTTTTCGACTCCAAGCAGATCAAGCATCGTTGGAGCCAAATCGCCTAAAATACCATCTGTTCTTAATGTTACCTGATTTTTGGTGATAATGACAGGTACAGGATTCGTTGTATGGGCCGTCATCGGGTTTCCTTCAAGCGTAACGACTTCATCGGCATTCCCATGGTCTGCCGTAATGATTGCCGTGCCGCCTTTTGAGACGATTAGATCGACGATCCTGCCTAGGCATTCATCAACGGTTTCAATCGCTTTTATGGTCGGCTCAAGCATCCCTGAGTGCCCAACCATGTCCGGGTTGGCAAAATTCAAAAGAATTGCATCAAAGTTATCCGCCTCGATTTGTTCCACCAGCGCATCCGTCACTTCATAAGCGCTCATTTCCGGTTTTAGATCGTATGTAGCGACTTTCGGAGAATTAATTAAAATCCTCTCTTCACCAGGAAACTTCTCTTCTCGCCCACCGCTCATGAAAAACGTCACATGCGGATATTTTTCAGTTTCAGCAATGCGAAGCTGAGTAAGCTTGTTCTGGGAAAGCACTTCCCCTAATGTATTATCAAGATTTGTCGGCTTGAATGCAACATATCCATCAACGGTTTCCGAAAAATGCGTCAAGCAGACGAAATGAAGGTGCTTCGGATGTCCGGGACCGCGGTCGAATGAGCGGAAGTCTTCATTCGTGAACGTATTCGAAATCTGGATTGCCCGGTCGGGACGGAAGTTATAAAAGATGACGGCATCCTCATCTTTAATCGTCGCCACCGGCTTGCCATCTTCTGCCGTAATGACTGAAGGAATCACGAACTCGTCGAATATACCATGTTCATATGAATCCTCGACACACTCCATCGCAGAAGGGTAAGCAGGTCCATCACCATATACCATTGACCGGTAGGATTTTTCGACACGCTCCCAGCGTTTGTCACGGTCCATGGAATAATATCTTCCCGAAATGGTTGCAAACCGGCCTACACCGATTTCCTTCATTTTCGCCTCGGCATCCTTGATATAGCCCTGTGCCGTTTTCGGTCCGACATCACGCCCATCAAGGAATGCATGTACATACACATTCTTGACTCCTTCTTTGGCTGCCAATCTCAGCAAGGCATACATATGTTCAATATGACTATGAACGCCGCCATCGGAAAGAAGGCCAAACAGATGAAGGTCTGTACCTTTGTTCTTTGTATGCTTCATAGCCTCGACCAATGTCGGGTTTTCTGCAAACTCACCTTCGCGGATTGCCAGGTTCACACGTGTCAGGCTTTGATAAACGATCCGTCCGGCACCGATATTCAAATGACCGACTTCAGAGTTCCCCATTTGACCGGCAGGCAAGCCGACTGCTTCGCCGCTCGCAGTTAGATGGGAGTGCGGGTATTGCTCCCAATAACGGTCAAAATTCGGTTTTTTCGCATGATAAACCGCATTTCCTTTTTCCTCGCTGCGGCAGCCAAAACCGTCCAAGATGATAAGTGCCACAGGCGACTTACTCATAGTGACCAGCCTCCAGCAATTGTAAGAAGCTATCAGCTTTCAAGCTTGCCCCGCCTACCAATGCACCGTCAATATCAGGCTGTGCCATGTACTCTTTAATATTCTCAGGTTTTACGCTGCCGCCGTATTGGATACGGATGGCTGCTGCCGCTTCGTTAGAAAACTTGTCAGCAACTACGGTACGGATATGTGCACAAACCTCATTCGCATCCTGGGCAGATGACGATTTACCGGTTCCAATCGCCCAAATCGGTTCATAGGCAATGACGGCTTGTTTCAATTGCTCGTCGGATAAGCCTGCCAGGCCTTTTTCGATCTGGCTAGCAACGAAATCATTCGTTTCGCCGGCTTCACGCTGCTCAAGCGTTTCACCGCAGCAAACGATCGGAGTTAATTGGTTGGCGAAAGCTGCATGGGCTTTTTTATTGACGGCTTCATCCGTTTCATTGAACATTTCGCGACGTTCGGAATGGCCTAAGATGACATAAGAGACACCAAGATCAGCTAATGCGATCGGGCTGATTTCCCCTGTGAAAGCTCCATTATCTTCAAAGTGCATGTTTTGTGCCCCGATTTTCACATCGGTTCCCTTTGCTGCTTGAACTAATTGATCCAAAAACAAAGCAGGAGCACATACAACCGTATCGATTACATCTTGCTTAGGAATTAAACTGCTCACTTCTTCTAAAAACGCAGTTGCCTCAGATAGTGTCTTATTCATTTTCCAGTTACCTGCAATAATCGGTTTACGCATTTGGTTTCTCATCCCTTCTAAAGTTGAAATTTTTGACGATTCGCGTTTACTTGTCGTTCAATGCTACAACGCCCGGCAATTCCTTGCCTTCCATGAACTCAAGAGATGCACCGCCGCCTGTCGAAATATGGGACATTTTATCCGCCAACCCAAACTTCTCAGCAGCCGCAGCAGAATCTCCGCCGCCGACTATGCTGTAAGTATCTTTTGCATCAGCCAGGGCTTGGGCCACGGTTTTTGTACCATTCGCAAATTTATCGAATTCGAACACGCCCATAGGTCCATTCCAAATGACAAGCTTGGAGCCTTTAATGATATCCGCATATAATTCACTTGTTTTCGGACCGATATCAAGAGCCATCTTTTCTTTTGGTATCGAGTCGATATTGACGATTTCGGTTTCTGCATCAGGTGAGAACTCTGCCGTTACGACGGCATCGATCGGCAAATGCAGCTTCACGCCTTTTTCTTTAGCGCTTTCGATGAAGGATTTGGCCAATTCGATCTTATCTTCTTCCAACAACGATTCACCGATTTCATGACCTTGCGCTTTAATGAATGTGTAACCAAGTCCGCCGCCAATGATCAAATGATCGACGTTTTCCAAAAGATTTTTGATGACGCCTATTTTATCCTTTACTTTTGCGCCGCCAATTATAGCTGTAAAAGGACGTTCAGGATTCGATAAAGCTTTTCCGAGCACATCAAGCTCTTTTTCCATCAGCAAGCCTGAAACAGCCGGAAGATGGTGGGCAATTCCTTCGGTGGAAGCATGGGCACGATGGGCAGCGCCGAATGCATCATTCACATAAACATCGGCAAGTGCAGCGAATGACTTAGCCAATTCTGGATCGTTCTTTTCTTCGCCTGGATAGAAGCGGACGTTCTCCAATAATAAAATGTCGCCATTCTCCATGTTATCAATGATGGCTTGGACTGAATCGCCGTATGCTTCATCAGCTTTTTGCACATCCTTGCCGCTAAGCTCGCTTAGTCGTTCGGCGACAGGAGCTAAACGCAATTCTTCCACGACTTGTCCTTTGGGACGGCCAAGGTGGCTCGCTAAAATGACTTTTGCGCCTTGTTCCGTCAAGTGGGAAATCGTCGGCAGTGCAGCTTTGATCCTCGTATCATCCGAAATCTTTCCATCCTGCATCGGAACGTTGAAATCAACACGGCAAAATACACGTTTCCCTTTTAATTCAATATCTCTAATCGATTTTTTATTCATAATCCAAAGAACCTCCTTAGATATTGTTAGCACATTTTTGATTCTTTTAGTCAAAAAGGGAGAGGGTAAATATCCCATCTCCCCTTTTCTCTACTTCATTATAGTCGGTTTCCTGAAAATTATCCAAAAACAAGGAATCGAAGCGATCGAGATGCCTCATGACTTACTAATAATATCATCATCTTCCAGGTTTTATTAGAGGTATGATTAAAAAAACCTCACCTTGGTGAGGTTTTTTTATTATTCTAATTACAATCCTTTTTTAGCCAAATAGTCGATTAAATCAACTACACGGTTAGAATATCCTGTTTCATTATCATACCAAGATAATACTTTAACCATGTTTCCTTCCATTACCATTGTGGAAAGGGCATCGATTGTAGAAGAAGATGGGTTACCGTTATAGTCCGTTGATACTAGCGGAAGTTCGCTGTACTCAAGAATTCCTTTTAGTTCCCCTTCAGAAGCCTTTTTGAATGCTGCATTCACTTCTTCAGCTGTTACGTCTTTTTCAAGTTCTGCGACAAGATCGACAACAGATACGTTCGGAGTCGGTACACGCATTGCCATACCATTCAATTTCCCTTTAAGCTCTGGAAGAACAAGTGCAACAGCTTTTGCTGCCCCAGTTGTTGTAGGAATGATGTTTTCAGCCGCTGCACGTGCACGACGGTAATCTTTATGAGGCAGGTCAAGGATTTGTTGATCATTTGTATAAGAGTGAACAGTCGTCATCATACCGCGTTTGATTCCGAATTGCTCATGAAGCACTTTGGCGAATGGAGCCAAGCAGTTCGTAGTACATGAAGCATTCGAGATTACATGGTGGTTTGCTGCATCATACTTATCTTCATTCACGCCCATGACGACAGTGATGTCTTCATCGGATGCTGGAGCAGAGATGATTACTTTTTTCGCGCCAGCTTCTAAGTGCTTAGCTGCATCTGAACGTTTCGTGAAACGTCCTGTAGATTCCACCACGACTTCTACTCCTAGTTCTCCCCAGCCTAATTGAGCAGGGTCACGTTCGGCCAATACTTTGACTTTATGGCCATCGACAACCAAGAAATCACCATCAACTGCAACTTTTTCATTAAGAGAACCGTGGATTGTATCATATTGAAGAAGGTGCGCTAACATATTAGCATCTGTTAAGTCGTTAATAGCGACAATTTCCACCTCAGGATTATTCAATGCTGCACGAAATACATTACGTCCAATACGTCCAAAACCATTAATACCAACTTTTACTGCCATGAAAAATTCCTCCTTTAAAGTTCACAAATATATTAAGGGGTATAATTCCCCTGAATTAACTCTAGTGCTGCCGCTTCATCCGTTATGAGAACGGTGGATGAAGGCGCGCCTTTCATGTAAGAACGGATAGCCTTGGCTTTGGTTTTCCCACCTGCGACAGTTATCACCCGCTTTTCAGGGCTGAGATCATCTAACTGGATGCCGACAGTCAATACCTTATGAACAACTTGACCGTTTTCATCGTAGTAATAACCAAATGCTTCTCCTACAGCATTTCCATCTAACAGCTTCTTTAACATTTCCGGCGGTGAATTTCTTCTCTCTGCCATCGCCATGGCATCACCAATTCCATGAATGATCATATCGGCAGATTTGATTTGGGAGATGACTTCCTTAATTGCAGGTTCCTTCTGGAAGGAAGCGTAAACCTCACCGCTCAATTGATCTGGTACATATAGCACTCTGTATGAAGCGTGTGCCTTCTGTGCCATTTTTTCGACAATCGTATTGGCCTGGTTCTGCACGGCTTCACCAATTCCACCGCGGGCTGGAACGAATATCAATTTCTTCGATGCTTCATCAGGTGACAGCGAATTAGCCACTTCGGCCATTGTCGACCCACCGGTTACTGCAATGATATTCTTTGAATTCCACTCGAGTTTCATACGGTTTGCACAAGCTTTGCCCAATTCTTTTTTTACCCATGGGGTTTCATCGCAATTTCCTGAGACGATGATGACCTCATCGACTTGTAGCAATTCCTGCAATTGCCGCTCCATTATGTCTATACCCATAACTTCACGCATTATTCCTTCTAACTTATCGAGGATTTCCATCCCTTCATCAGTCAGTGTCATGCCGGAACTGAATATATTGACCAGGTTCTGACTTTTCAGAAAATCAACCTCGCTCCTAAGCGTCCGCTCCGTCAAATTAAGACTCACGGCCAAGCTTCGCCTTCCCACTGGCTGCATCATTTTGATATAACGCAGGATATCATATCTTTTTTGCATAACCACCAGGAAATCAGGTAATAATTTTCTTTGTACCTCGAGTAATGTACGCATATTTAAAACTCCTAAAAAGTTTGGTTGGACACCAATTGTCCCGCGTAGTCATTTTATGTCCCACTTGAAATAAAAAAATATTCCTGCTACATATTTTATTCTAGCAGGAACGGATTGTTTCTTCAAATGATTTGACAAATTATTTTTGCAAAAGCCCATTTAGCGCTGATATATCAACTTTTCCATATTGTACGATTTCTTCTTTCCATTCAATCACAGGGATCATCATGGCAAATTTCTCAAGCAGTGCGTCATCGGAATGGATATCGATTTCCTTGTACGATATCCCTGAATCCCGTTTCACTTCTTCAAGTATCGCCTTGGCCTCATCACATAACGGACATCTTTGCCTGCTATATAGAATAAACTCATTCGTTTTCAAAATGCCTCAACCCTTTTCAATCATATCTTTTTCGCTTGGACGATGACGGTATTCCCAGCTGTTCCCGGTATTTGGCAACCGTCCTGCGTGCAAGGATGATCCCATGCTCCTCCTTCAACCGTTCAGCCAAGTCCTGATCCGAAAGCGGCTTTTGTTTATTCTCGCCATCGATGGCAGCCTTGAGTCCCTTTTTGGCTTGCATCCCAGACATATCCTCTTCAAGCCCCACGGATTGCAGGGATGTCGTGAAGAAAATCCGCATCTCTATCGTACCGAATGGGGTCTGCACATATTTCCCTTTAACGGCGCGGCTTACCGTTGATTCATGGATTCCAAGTTCATCGGCCACTTCTTTCATCGTCATCGGCTTCAAGTGATTCAGCCCGTGATGAAAGCATGCTGGCTGTTTTTCGACGATGCATTGAATAACCTTCAATATGGTTTCTTTCCTCTGTTGGATCCCTCTTGAAATCCATTGGTATTCCTGCCACTTATCCTGGATAAAGCGTTGCACGCCTTTATCTCCATGGCTCTTCATTCGGTTTAAGTACCCTTTATCGACATTAAGATTGGGTGTGTTTCCATCATAGTTCCCGACAAGCAGCATCCCCTCACGGACCTCGACCACCACATCCGGCACTATATATGATGGTTTCTCCTGAAAGAAAAGTGACGCCGGCCGCGGATTAAGCGTTTGGACATAGTCGAAAACCTCTTGGATTTCCTTCATTGTAACACCGATCTTCTTACTTAAATCTTTCCAACGCTTTTCGGCAAAGTCGAGGAAATGATTCTCAATGATGGTTTCCGCCAGCGGGCTGATTTCTTCCGCTTTCACTTGAAGCAAAAGGCACTCTTGCAAATTTCTGGCTGCAAGTCCATGTGGCTCTAACTGCTGCAGAATGGAGAGGCTCTCCTCCAAAACGGTTGGAGTGACACCTTTCATGCATATATCGTCCAGCTTTATTCTTAAGTAACCGTTTTCATCAAGATTATGAATCAATAGCAGCATCGCCTTATGCTGCTCCCCCGTAAGCTGCTGGTGATTCACTTGGGACATGATGTGCTGTTCAAGTGAAACGGTGTCTTCACTGATTTGTTCGATCCAATAGTTGGCATCATACGTATTTTTAAGAGTCCGCTTACCCTTTTTCCGGTCAAAGGTCGGCTGAAATAATGCAGAAGTTGGCTGATCTAGGGACAGTAATGGATTTTCGGCCATTTTATTTTCCAAGAAGGCTGATAGCTCCTGCGCGGAGTATTGCAGCAAGGTAATAGCCTGCATGAGCTCCTGGGTCATTGCCATCTTTAACGTTTGCTGTTGAAAAAGTCCTGCTTTCATATTCATACTCATCGATTCATCCCTCCCCACTCCATTTTACAATATCAGGAGAAAATTCTACACAAAAACCCATGAAAACGCTTACGTTTTTTTCTGAATAGTATATTTGTTTTACATACTATATGTTAGAAATGCGTTTTTCACAACACTTTTTATTGAAAAATCACTATTTTCCAAGACTGAAGTGCATTTATTTCAGAAGGGCCCATCTGACAGATTTCGATGGAAATCGCGTGTTTCCAACAAAAATCAGCTTTCAAAAAAAAATCCCCCACTTAATATAAGCGGGAGATTGGTAGTGCCCTCGGCAGGAATCGAACCTGCATTTCAAGCTTCGGAGGCTTGCGTTCTATCCGTTGCACTACGAGGGCGAAATGTGACAGACTTCATTATATGATAGAATGCACTCCTTTGCAAGGGGTAACAGGTTTAAAAGTTTGTCTTTTGGGTATTATGGATAATGTGGAAATTCATCCCTGTTCGGCATAATCATAAATAATTCCAAACGGGAAGGAGCCTTGACCAGAAAATTGTCGAACAAATTATCCAATATAGGATTTGTTTTGTTTGACCTAAATTGACCAAAAAGTGTATCATACATACATAAAGAATTTAAATGATTCTCTTAATCGAAGGAGGAAATGAACATGAATTTAATTCCTACAGTTATCGAACAAACTAGTCGTGGGGAGCGTGCCTACGATATTTACTCCCGTTTATTAAAAGACAGGATCATTATGCTAGGAAGCGGAATCGACGATAATGTTTCCAATTCCATTGTTGCTCAATTACTATTTTTAGAGGCGGAAAATCCTGAAAAAGATATTACGTTATACATCAACAGCCCGGGCGGAAGCATCACTTCCGGTATGGCCATTTATGATACGATGCAATATATCAAGCCTCATGTATCCACTGTATGCATCGGCATGGCCGCTTCCATGGGTGCATTCCTATTGGCTGCTGGTGAAAAGGGCAAGCGTTATGCGCTGCCGAACAGTGAAGTCATGATTCACCAACCACTTGGAGGAGCCCAAGGACAAGCTACGGAAATCGAAATTGCTGCACGCCGCATCCTTCACTTGAAAGATAAATTAAACCAAATCTTGGCGGAACGGACTGGTCAGCCGATTGAAGTCCTTCAAAGAGATACGGAACGCGATAACTTCATGACTTCCGAAAGAGCCCTTGAATATGGCTTGATCGACAAAGTCATCACGCGCAACATCCTTGAAGGTAACAAAGATTCTAAATAATGATCCTGACAAAAGGCCGCGAAAAGATTTCGCGGCCTTTTTACATTCCATGAAAAAAAGGATGCACTTTTAGGCACCCTCTTTCTTTAACCCTCTTGTTGAACGAATTCTTCCAATGCCTCCAGCGCTTCCTTTTCATCGCGTCCCTCAACGATCAATTTCACGGATACGCCTGAACTGATGGCAAGACTCATTAATCCCATGATGCTTTTAGCATTCACTTTCTTTCCTTCTTTTTCAAGGAATACATCGGAATGAAAGCGGTTAGCTTCCTGTACAAACAAGGCCGCCGGCCGAGCCTGTAAACCTGTTTTCAGTTTTACTTCAACTTGTTTCTCCACCATCATGATCTCCCCTGTAAGCTTTATTTTTTCGCAGCAATAGCCTCTCCCCCACGGAGCCTGTCAGCTATTTCGTCGATCTTCCGCAATCTGTGATTTATACCGGACTTACTGATGCTTCCCCCGGATACCATTTCGCCTAGTTCCTTTAAAGTTATGTCCTGGAAGGCTATTCTCAGTTCGGCAATTTCACGAAGTTTATCGGGCAAAATGTTCAGTCCCACCGTATCCTCGATATAATGAATATTTTCCACCTGCCGCAATGAAGCACCGATCGTTTTGTTCAAATTAGCTGTTTCACAATTCACAAGCCGATTGACTGAATTGCGCATATCACGGACGATCCGGACATCCTCGAACCTCAATAATGCGGAATGGGCACCAACGATACTTAGAAACTCGGCAATCTTTTCGGCTTCTTTCAAGTAAATGATGTACCCTTTCTTGCGTTCAAGTGTTTTCGCCTTCAGGTCAAACTTATTCATTAACTCACAAAGCGCATCGTTATGTTCTTTATAAAGCGAGAAAATCTCCAAGTGATACGAGGACGTTTCCGGATTATTGACTGAACCTCCCGCAAGAAATGCCCCTCTTAGGTAGGAGCGCTTACAGCATTTCTTTCCAACAATGGTATCGGATATCGCATGGAGTATCTCAAAACCTTCACCTAAGATTTCCAAGTCATTTAAAACCCGTTGCCCTCCAGATGACATCCTGACAATGTAGACGTTATTCTTTTTAAGCTTCATCTTTTTACGGACCAAAAGCTCGACTTGGACCTCATAGCTTTTTTTCAGCAGCGTATAAATCCTTCTTGCAATCGCTGCATTTTCAGTTTGAATATCCACAACAAGCTTCCGATTAGAAAATGAAAGGGATCCGTTCATCCGGATCAGCGCACACAATTCCGCTTTTCCGCAGCAATCCTTTCCCTCCAATGTAGTAAGCTCTTTTTTTGTTTCTGAAGCAAAAGACATCCTTTTCACCCCCAATCGAACGCAGGTAATCTATTCGTATCCAATCAAAATACCGTCCCTGCTTATATCTACGGAACTATATGACTTTTTGTTTCATTTATTAGCATATTGTAAAGCAAATCGGCGACTTTTTTCGTATCATGCCGGATGACATTCCCTTCATAGCTGAAAATGCGCTCCTGGATGATTTCAAGACCCATCCGCTTTAAACTTTCGACATCATACATGACCGGCTTGGCGTATTCAGCTTGATACCGCCGCTGGATTTCAGAAGGTATTTCCTCATTATTTACAAGTATCCTGTCAATATATGCATTGCCCATATGATCATATATCGCTTTAATATGATCACTTGCGCTATAATCCAGCGTCTCGCCAGCTTGTGTCATCAAATTGCAAATGTACACCTTCTTGGCCTTGGAGCGGCCAACCTCTTCCCCTAGTCCAGGGACAAGTAAATTAGGCAGAATGCTAGTATATAAGCTTCCCGGTCCGATGACAATAAGGTCTGCCTGCTTGATTTCCTGAAGGGTTTCACTGAGCGGCTTTATTTGCTGAGGAGACAAGAACACTTTTTTTATTTTCTTTCCTGAGAAGGGAATCTTGGATTCTCCCGTAACGATCGTTCCATCATTCATTTCCGCATGGAGAACCACGCTTTGGTTGGCTGCCGGCAGCACCTTGCCGCGGACATTCAGGAACTTACTCATTTCCTGGATCGCATGGACAAAATCACCTGTCAACGAGGTCATTGCGGCCAGGATCAAGTTACCCAGCGAATGCCCGGACAGTTCATTTTTGCTCTGAAAGCGATGCTGAAACATTTGCTCGACGAGAGGTTCCACATCCGATAACGCAGCAAGCACGTTCCGTATGTCGCCCGGAGCGGGAATATCCATGTCCTCACGAAGGCGACCAGAGCTTCCCCCATCATCAGCTACCGTAACGATTGCCGTTATATCGACCGGATGCTTCTTCAGGCCCCTTAACAAAACGGGAAGACCGGTTCCTCCTCCAATGATCACGACCTTAGGCTGTTTCTTATCATTTAACATCAGCTTTCCCCTTACTTTTTTCGATATCACGATGTGACACTTGAACCCGGTAATCATTCTGGAAGTAGTTCGAGATATACTCCGTCAATGCGACGGAACGATGCTGACCGCCTGTACATCCTATCGCCACCACAAGCTGTGCTTTTCCCTCCCGTTTATAGTAGGGAAGCATGAAAGCAAGTAGATCTGTTACCTTTTCCAAGAACTTCTGGGTCTCGCTCCATTTCAAAACGTAACTGGACACTTCCTGCTCCAATCCAGTCTTCGGCCTCATGTGGTCAATATAATATGGATTTGGCAAAAAACGCACATCAAACACAAGATCAGCATCTATCGGCAAACCGTGCTTGAATCCAAAGGACATGATGTTGACCGTGAACCCGACACTTTTATCGGCAGAAAACTCAGTAGCGATTTTCTCCCTCAATTCTCGCGGCTTCAGCTGCGACGTATTGAAAATCAGCTGAGCCCTGCCCTTCAATTGATCCAAAAGCTCCCGTTCCATCTTAATGCCTTCCAATGGGCGCCCTAATGGAGCTAGCGGATGGGTTCTTCTCGTCTCCTTATATCTACGCACCAAGGAATCGTCATCGGCCTCAAGAAAAAGGATCCTTGGAGAAACTGCCGTGGTTTCCGTTAGGTTATCGAGTGCCAGAAATAGCGAATCAAAAAACTCCCGCCCCCTCAAGTCCATCACAAGGGCCACTTTATTCATCTTATTCCCGGAGTCCTTCATTAACTCCAAAAATTTTGGCAATAGTGTGGGCGGCAAATTATCGACGCAAAAAAAGCCGAGGTCTTCAAAACTTTGAACAGCCACTGTCTTCCCCGCTCCCGACATTCCGGTAATGATGACCAATTGCGTTTCATTCATCTGCCCTGTACTCATTGTTCTCCGCCCCCATGTATAACAATCTTTTTTTATAAGCAACCATTAACCTGGATCCAAACGATAGGAAAGTAACTTAAATTCAGGCGTGTAGGTAAAGGTTCCATAAATGATGCCACGTCCATGGACCATATAATCCAGAATGTGAAAGTCGCCCTCAGCCATTTCCAGTTTTTTAACATCATCAACTGCATGCCAGCTAAGTTCCCCTTCTTCACATACATCCAAATTGACGCCATCGGAATCTGTTGCAAAGAAGGTGAACATCATCCATTCCGAAAGCACCTTATCCCCATCCTTCATGATGAAAGTGAATATGCCCTTGATGGAAGGATTTTTTAAATAAACGCCCGTTTCTTCGCGATACTCCCTTATACAGGCATCTCGTATGGACTCTCCAGGCTCCATCTTGCCACCCGGGGCTACCCACCATCCGCGTCTAGGTTTTTTCAATAAGAGAATTTGTCCATCCTTGATCAATACACAATTTGTGACACGTTGCACGTTCTTCACCTCGATTTAGCCACTGTTCGACTATAGGGACCTTCACCTTAAACCGCCGTTCCCTTTTACAAATGCTGATAGTCAAGCAAATGGTATTTTTCATCCTTTTTGAAAGATATATGTTTAGTATATCTTATCATTATACTATTTTTAAAATGAGCTAACAATAAAGTAAACTTCCTGCATCGGGGGAATATTCATTCGAACGATGAACGTTCTTAATGTCCAACGCCTGCTTATCCCCTATTCTTCACCAGAATTGCCGCTTGCATGCAAAGGGATGCATCCCACAACTTACCGGTAATTGGAATTCCAAAATATATTTTTAGCTGAAAACAAAAAAAGGACACAGATACTTAATCTGTGTCCTCCAACGTTTATAATTAAAGGGGGTCAACTTCTACCCTAACTATACCGAATCATTATTTCACAGGTGTTACAGCCTCGTTAAAACGCAATTACGATGTGTAAATTATTGTAATCAATTACGCCTTTGGCTGCAATTTTTCTTGAAGTTCTTCTACATAATGCTGAACGGATTGAGCGGCAATGCTTCCATCTCCTGTTGCTGTCACGATTTGACGCAATGTTTTTTCACGAACGTCACCTGCAGCAAAGATGCCAGGAACGCGTGTCTCCATCCGATCATTCGTTTCAATGTAGCCCATCGCATTCAGGATGTTCAAGCTTTCAAAAGGTTTAGTCAGCGGCAGCATTCCGATATAAATGAACACACCGTCTGCATCAAGCTTCGTCTCTTCCCCATTCACTGTTGAAACGAGAGTGACTCCGCCCACTTTTCCGCCTTCTTCATTGATTTCCTTCAACGTATGATTCCAGATGAAATCAACTTTTTCATTGGCAAAAGCACGATCCTGAAGAATTTTTTGGGCACGAAGCTCTTCACGTCTATGAACGATCGTCACCTTCGAAGCGAAGCGGGTCAAGTACACACCCTCTTCAACGGCAGAGTCCCCACCGCCGATAACGAACAGTTCTTTTTCCTTGAAGAACGCGCCATCACAAACTGCACAATATGATACACCGCGACCGCCCAGTTCTTTTTCACCAGGTACGCCGATTTTTTTATACTCCGCACCTGATGTAATGATGATTGAGCGTGCTTTGAATTCCTTGGAACCGGCAATGATCGTTTTATACTCTTCACCGTCGATGATTTCCTTAACATCGCCATAGGCATACTCCGCACCGAATTTCTTTGCATGGTCAAACATTTTCGTTGAAAGCTCAGGTCCGAGGATCGTGTCGAATCCAGGATAGTTTTCAACTTCTTCCGTATTGGCCATTTGCCCGCCCGGGACACCGCGTTCCAACATCAATGTTGATAGATTCGCACGTGATGTATAGACAGCAGCCGTCATCCCAGCAGGACCAGCTCCAATAATAACAACGTCATAAATTTTTTCAGACATGTTCTCACTCCTCCATATTCCATTACAAATGGAACCTTCACTACGGTTAGTGTTCCCTACCTATTATCCTATATAACAAATAATTTTTCGTCCAAATATCTGCTCATTCCAGAAGGGTTTGCACCAACTTCACGTACTTCGATAAGGTTGACACGGATATGAAATGTTTGTCTGCAATTGCCTGTTTGCTGACTTTCTCATTTTTAAGCTGATTCCATACGT
The DNA here is from genome assembly GCF_001645685.2 of Peribacillus muralis. Lineage (NCBI taxonomy): Bacteria > Bacillati > Bacillota > Bacilli > Caryophanales > Bacillaceae > Peribacillus > Peribacillus muralis. The sequence goes on from NZ_CP017080.1 coordinate 4,557,603, forward strand.
ATTCCACTGCTGAGGCCCAACCTGCGGGATTGTTGAGTTTTTGCCCGGATTTCACCGCTTCGATGAAGACGGAAAACCACATGAGGTAGAGCCCCGCTTCATCCAATTGAATTGGCTGGAAATGCCGGTATAATAATTCAGCCGTACGATCGGCAAAATCGACGGGAGCCAATTGACGATCTTTGGAAGGAGCCTGCACAAGGGCGGCATAATCCCGTTCGAGATCAGTGAAATTCTGATTTAAATTGAGCACTTGGTTTTTCAATAGCTTCTGTTTATGGACCGAATGCTTCAGTAGGAAAATGGCAAACAGCCTTTCTTCGATAAACTCGCTTTCCAGCCGTTTTATAATGGAAGGAAAGTGATGTTCAAAGCCATCCGAGGTAGCATTCATATCGCCCCATGGCTCCATGCCTTCCTTTTCGGGGTTCATTTCCACGACTTTTTTCCAAGCCTTTCTAGCTACCTGCTCATGCCCTAAGTGATAAGCGGATATCGTTAGCCAATAGTAGAAGGTTCCGTCACCTTCGAAACCTTGCTTTTGCAAGACTTTTAGCCATTTATACGCAGAGGCATAATTTCCGATCAAGGCGAAGGTCGCTCCAAGCTTGAAACGATGTTCGGATAGCATCGGCCGGATTTTCTCCAACATCTGTATGAGCTCCTCAACCTTCACTTCATCCTGTTGATAATGATGAAAAACGACGAGGTTGCAAAGCGCATGCAGGTTTCCTGGGCTTTTTTCCAGCACTTCATCCAAGGTCTCAAAGGCATCCTCCACTTGGCCAAGGTAGAAATAGGCTAACGCCAAGTTATTATAAGCCGACCAGTAGTCCTCATACTCGGCTATCGTTTCCTTCAATACCTCGATTGCCTTCGGGAAGTTCCCCGATTCCAAATATTCACGCGCTTTCTCTTGTTTGGCAATGAGTCCATCATGCTTAAAGGGGTTCTCTTCCGATTCATCCGTCTCGAAGGTAATCAGTTCGAGTAAATCCTCAGCATCATCACTGAACTCCCCATCGACTTCTTTATCTAGATAAGCACTTGCGTGACGATACGCTTCCTTGAACATGCCTAAGTGGGCATAATTATTTGCCAGGAAGTAATGACATTCCGACATATAAGGATCCATCACATCGAGAATGTTTTCCAAGAGATTGTTTGAATAATTATATTCACCGATTTCCGAGCATGTGATTGCCAATTGGCAGGCTATCATCGGTTCCGCTGGTTCAAGTTCAAGCGCACGCTCCAAGTATTTTTTTGATTTTGGCAGTTCTCTTCTATGATATGCTTTTAAACCCTTGGTGAAATAATACTCACCTGTTGGGTGAAAGGTTAAAATTTTTGCCTGTTGGCCAAATTTAGAGTCTTTACTCATGTAATCCTCCATCTTCAAGTTGATTAACCATAGTATTATAACATATTGGAGTAATTTTGCCGAATAATTCAAGAAAATGGAAAAAGGGTTCAAACCCATGATTACTGGAAACATCCGGCAACGCCGATATCATTTTTGGGTGCAGCCATTGAGTATTGTATTATGGATTTTCCTCGTCCCTTTAGAAAGGATATTGGCGGGCAACGGTTTGCTTGGAAATCCATTTGGTGACAGTGAATTCCTCCACTACCCACGGGTTGCCGAAGCGTCCCATTCCACTCATCTTATTTCCGCCAAAAGCAACGTTCGGACCATCATTTACTGTCTGATCGTTGATATGTGTCATCCCACTATCGATTTCGAGACCTAATCGTTCGCCTCTCTCCAAATCGTCGGTGAAGATGGCAGAACTCAAACCGTATTCGGTATCATTGGCTATCTCGATGGCCTCTTCATCGCTCTCCGCTTTAATGATGGAAACGACCGGTGAGAATAATTCAGTTTGAGCAATCTTGTCCGTATTTTTCACATCACGGAAAATATATGGCGTCAGGACATTTCCTTCCCGTTTTCCTTCAAGAGCAAGAACGGCCCCGCTTTGCTTGGCCTCCTCGATGTAGCGCTGCGCTTTTTCGATTTGGCTTTCATTCACAAGCGGCCCAATGACGGTCTTGGGATCTAACGGATTTCCGTAAGGTAGCGCCTTGGCCCGTTCCACGAATTTTCCGATGAAGTCTTCGTAAAGGTCCTTATGGACGATGATTCGGTTAATGCTCATGCATATTTGTCCTTGGTGCAAGTACTTTCCAAAGATGGCTGCATCGGCTGCGCGATCGACATTGGCATCCGAGAGGACGATAAAGGGATTGTTGCCACCTAGTTCAAGTGCCACACGTTTTAAATTCTTCCCGGCGACTTCGCCAATATGGCGTCCAACTGGTGTTGAACCCGTGAAACTGATTAACCTCGGAATCGGATTGGTAAGCATGTCATCCCCGATTTCTTCCAAATCAGTAATGATCATGTTCAATACCCCTTTTGGAAGACCTGCATATTCAAAGGCGGCAGCGATGATGATTCCGCCTGAATAGGAAACTTGAACATCCGGTTTGTGAACGACACTATTTCCTAACGCTATGGCAGGAGCAATCGTCCTTACCGATAGGTTCATCGGGAAATTAAAAGGAGATATCGATGAAATGACCCCCAATGGCCGTCGATGAATGCGATTCACCTTACCTTCCACAGCCGAAGGCACCTCATGTACACGGTTCACTTCATGTGCATATGTCATTGCTTCTTTTAATATCTCTATCGTCAGGCCAAGTTCAGCATTGGCTTTGATGAGGCTTCCGCCTGTTTCGCGGACGATGACATCCATGATATCTTCGCGGTTTTCCTGAAAATATGACACTGCCTTCCTCAATATCTCATTGCGTTGTTCCGGAGTTGTCTTGGCCCATTCTTTTTGCGCTGCTTTTGCATGCTCAAAGGATTCCTGCACTTGTTGGGATGATGCTAGACTTACAGTTGATAAAAGAGAACCATTAAATGGGTTAAGAATATCGTAGGTACGGCCCGTCAAGCCTTCCGCCCATTCACCACTAATGTAGCTTTTATTCATTGAACTGAATTTCATCTGTGTATCCTCCTTATTGAAACACTCCATTTTTGATGAAGTATATTCCTAGATAAATCATGAGTCAAGAAATTGTGTCCACCACTTTGAATCCCCGGATATATTCCATTTTCATTTCAAAAAAGCTCGTTTTGAGTGAAATGAAACGTACGGAGCGGGCCAGAACTTAAACTGGCGAGTAAAGTGGTTAAATTCGCGAGTAAAAGTGCCAAATTGGCGAGTAAAGTAGTTAAACTCGCGAGTAAGGCCCCGAAATGATGAAAGTAAGCAGTGATTTATCGGAGAACCCGGGCCGGTTTCGGGAGTAACGCAAGAATTCGATGAGAACCGACCCGAATCACTCGCGAGTAACTTTACTTTGAATGGTATCCACTTTATGTACCTCATTCAGGGGAGCATATAGGTCGTGGCGCCTTCTAGCAGAAATATAAACTGCCCTCCTTTTAAGGGAGGGCAGATAACCATTCATTCCGTTTCTTTAGGCTCGTCCTTATCGGAGTGTCTGGCCTTCAATACATCCAGAACAGCTTGGAAAGGCAATTCCTGTTCCTGAAGAAGGACGAATAAGTGATAGAGGAGATCGGCACTTTCCATGGACAATTCCTCGGCATCGCGGTTTTTAGCGGCGATGATCACTTCTGCCGCTTCTTCCCCGACCTTTTTGAGGATTTTATCCACGCCTTTTTCGAACAAGTAGGTTGTATAGGAACCTTCAGGCATTTCCGCTTTCCTTTTTGCAATCAATTGTTCCAATTCAGTCAGGAACATCACATTCGTTTCCAGCGCTTGACGGGCTTCGCCATTTAGATGAATCGATTCGCTAAAACAGCTTGTTGCCCCAGTATGGCACGCAGGACCTGCTGGAACGACTGCAACGACCAATGCATCTTGATCGCAGTCATACTTGATTTCGATGATTTTCTGTGTATTTCCGCTCGTCTCCCCTTTATGCCATAATTCTTGACGTGAGCGACTGAAGAAAACCGTTTCACCCTTTTCGATCGACATTTTTAGCGATTCTTCATTCATATAAGCAAGTGTCAGCACTTCTTTGCTGCGGGCGTCCTGGACAATTGCCGGTACTAGACCTTTTTCGTCGTATTTAATAGTTTCAAGATTCATCGTACAACCACTCCTTGTTGTTTGAGAAACGCTTTTACTTCTTTGACCGATGTTTCTTTATAATGAAAGATCGAGGCAGCTAAAGCAGCATCGGCTTTTCCCTCTTCAAATGCTTCCCGGAAATGCCCGGCGTTACCGGCACCGCCCGAGGCAATGACCGGCACCGAAACAGCTTCTGATACCGCCTTTGTCAAAGCAATATTGAACCCCTGTTTCTCCCCGTCACAATCCATACTCGTCAATAAAATTTCACCGGCACCTCGGCTGACGGCTTCCTGCGCCCAATCGATCACTTCCCACTCAGTCGGTTTTCTGCCGCCGTGGGTGTATACGCGCCATGATCCGAGCCCTTCATCGTAACGGGCGTCAATGGCGACTACGATGCATTGGGCACCAAAGTAATCCGAGCCTTCATTAATCAGATCAGGCCGGAGAACGGCTGCTGTATTTAGAGATACTTTATCTGCACCTGCTCGTAATATCCTCCTCATATCCGACAGGGAATTAATGCCCCCGCCAACCGTGAAAGGGATGGCCAAGCTGCCCGCTACCGCTTGAACGACGTCGACCATCGTTTCCCTGCCTTCATGTGAAGCGGAAATATCAAGGAAGACAAGCTCATCGGCACCCTCCTGATCATAAAAAGCGGCAAGCTCGACCGGATCTCCGGCATCCCTTAGCGAAACAAATTGTATGCCTTTGACGACACGCCCATCTTTTACATCGAGACATGGAATGATTCGTTTAGTGAGCATTTAACCACGCACCTTTTCCAGCGCATCTGCAACGGTAAAGCGCTTCGTATAAATTGCCTTGCCAATGATCGCCCCTGCAATCCCTTCCGCTTCATGCCCCTTGAGGGCTAGGATATCTTCCAGTGAACTTATGCCGCCGGAGGCAATCACGTTTTTCCCTGTTGCCTCCGCCATAGCCAAAATCCCGTTGACATTCGGACCTGAAAGCATGCCATCCGTTGCAATATCAGTGACGATGAACGTTTCGGCACCTGCATCCGCCAGCACTTTACCAAGCTCTACAGCAAGGGTTCCAGACGTTTGCAGCCAGCCATGAGTCGCAACCTTGCCATCCTTCGCATCTATGCCAATCGCGATATGCTTTCCATACTTCCTGATCATATCCTTCGTGAAGACAGGATCTGAAACGGCTGTGCTTCCAAGAATGACACGTTCCACACCATTATCCAGATAATGGGCGATATCCCGTTCCGTGCGGATGCCGCCGCCGATTTGGATGCGTGCCCCTAACTCACTTGCCGCTTTAATCACGTATGAATCATTGATGCGAACTCCCTCTTTCGCCCCGTCAAGGTCGACCATATGTATCCAATCCGCGCCTTGGTCCGCGAAGCTTTTAGCCATATCGAAGGGAGAATCGCCATATACGGTTTCTTGATCATAGTCTCCCTGGACCAAGCGGACGCATTGGCCTCCGCGCATATCAATCGCCGGGTATATCGTAAAGTTGCTCATGATTTTTCCTTCCCTTCCACTAATGACAGGTAATTCCTCAAAAGTGACATGCCCATCTGCCCGCTTTTCTCAGGATGGAACTGCATGCCCAATACATTCCCTTTCGCCACGATTGCCGGAACTTCCACAGCATACGTTGTGCTGGCGGCAATATATGCGTCATCCGTATCGGCATAATATGAATGCACGAAATATACATGGTCCGCTTCCAGTCCTGCAGTGACAGGTGAAGCGTGTTTGAATTCAAGTCGATTCCAGCCCATGTGAGGCACCTTATAAACATCGCCGCTTGCATCAATGCCCTGGAACCGGATGATTTTTCCTGGTATGAGTGACAATCCTCGAGCTGGCCCATTTTCCTCGCTTTCATCAAAGAGAAGCTGCATCCCAAGACAGATGCCTAATATATAACCTCCTCCTGCTGCATATCGTTGCAGGAATCCATCCAATCCTTGTTTTTTCAAAAGACTCATGGCATCCCGGAATGAGCCGACACCAGGAAGGATAATCCCTGTTGCCTCCGAAAGTTCTTCCGGGTCATCCGAAATGAATGAATCGGCACCAAGTCGCTCCAGCCCTTTGCTTACGGAAAACAAATTTCCCATGCCGTAATCGACGATCCCGATCATTTACAACATTCCTTTCGTAGAAGGAATGCCTTTGACCCGCGGATCGATGGTCGTCGCTTCATCTAAAGCACGTCCGAGCGCTTTGAATATCGCTTCGATCATATGATGTGTGTTATGACCATAATGGACGACTACATGCAAGTTCATCCTCGCTTCTAGAGCGAATTTCCAAAGAAACTCATGCACAAGTTCCGTATCGAACGTTCCGACCTTTTGTGAGGGGAACTCCGCCCTGAACTCCAGATGCGGGCGATTGCTTAAGTCGATGACTACCTGTGCGAGAGCTTCATCCATCGGGACGAACGCATTTCCATACCGCTTTATCCCACGCTTGTCTCCAAGCGCCTCCAATAACGTTTGACCTAAGCAAATGCCAATATCTTCAGTTGTATGATGATCATCGACCTCCGTATCACCTTTTGCATCGACCGATAAATCGAATTTTCCGTGTTTCGTGAACAAATCAAGCATATGTGTCATGAACGGGACGCCAGTCTTTATCGAGGAATTACCTTCTCCATCCACACCAAACTTTAAGCTGATTTCCGTTTCATTCGTCTTTCGCTCCACGCTAGCAAAACGTTCCATCATAAGTCCTCCTTATCGGGGCATGTCCCCTTTTCCCAAGCTGTAATTTGCATTCTTCCCGTAAAGAAGCAGCACTATTTTCCGGATTCATTCACGCCGCGCGATTCTATGGCACGGGCGTGAGCCTCAAGTCCCTCCATGCGGGCAAAATCCGCGATTTTTTCTGCATTTTGCCGGAAGGCCGTTTCACTGTACATGATGATGCTCGATTTCTTTTGAAAGTCATCTACATTCAGCGGACTCGAAAAACGGGCCGTTCCGTTTGTTGGCAGAACGTGATTCGGACCAGCGAAGTAATCACCAACAGGCTCCGAACTGTAGCGGCCAATGAAGATTGCCCCGGCATGCCGAATTTTGGCCATCACTTCAAGTCCATCCTTGGTCATGATCTCTAAATGCTCCGGAGCAAGCTCATTGACGGCTTCGATCGCTTCCGTCATATTTCCGCATACGACGATTCTTCCGTAATCCTTTATCGATGCTTCGGCAATTTCCCGGCGGGGGAGCAGTGCCGCCTGTTTTGTCACTTCTGCAGCAACCTCTTCTGCAAGAGATGCTGATACTGTCACCAAGACACTGCAAGCACGGGCGTCGTGTTCCGCTTGTGATAGCAAGTCGGCGGCAACCTCCGAGGCGATGGCTGATTCATCAGCCAACACGGCAATTTCACTCGGTCCGGCGATCATATCAATGGCCACGTCACCGAATACCTCCCGCTTCGCCAGTGCAACGTAAATATTTCCCGGACCGACGATTTTGTCGACCTTTTTTATCGTTTTCGTCCCATAAGCCAATGCGGCTATGGCCTGAGCCCCTCCGACTTTATAGATTTCCTTGACTCCGGCAATCTTCGCAGCCGCCAAAACCGCCGGTGATAATTTACCATCTTTGCCTGGAGGGGATACCATAACGATTCGTTCCACCCCCGCAGCCTTCGCTGGCATCACATTCATCAGCACTGACGATGGATATGCAGCTGTGCCCCCTGGTACATACACTCCTACCGCATCAAGCGGTGTCAATTTTTGCCCTAGCATCGTTCCCGTATCATCCGTCGTAAACCATGAATTTCTAATTTGTTTCTCGTGAAACATTTCAATATTATCGGCAGCCTCCTGAATGATAGCTAGCTGTTCAGCCGACAAGGATGCTGTCGCCTCTTCCATTTCCCGCTCCGACACAAGTAATTCCTCAAGCCTGACCCCATCGAAACGTTCGGTAAAATTATGTACAGCGGAATCCCCGCTTTTCCTGACATCATGGATGATATCCTGAACCGCCTTTCGTTGATCGGCAGTACCTGCGTCAACCGAGCGTTTCAGTGAAATCCCTTCCGCAAACCGTTCAATTTTCATATGCTCACCTCATTTGCGCTTCTTTTCTACTCAATGATTGCTGCCAATCTATCCACAATCTCCGTGATCCGTGCTTCTTTAATTCGGTAGCTGACAGGGTTCGCCACCAGCCTCGAAGTTACATCAGCAATTTTTGCATATTCCACGAGTCCATTTTCCTTCAATGTCTGGCCGGTTGAAACGATATCCACGATCCGTTCCGCCAAGCCAATCAATGGTGCCAGCTCGATTGAGCCGTTCAGCTTGATAATCTCGACCTGCTCTCCCTGTTCTCGGAAATAACCCGAGGCTACATTCGGATATTTGCTGGCTACTTTAGGGGCGATGTCACTTATTTTCGTACCAGGTAAACCTGCTACAGCCAAGTAGCACGCACTGATCTTCAAATCAAGTAATTCATATACATCACGGTCTTCCTCCATCATGACATCCTTACCGGCAATGCCAATATCGGCGACACCATGTTCAACATAGGTTACGACATCCATCGGTTTGGCCAAAATGAAACGTAAATTCTCCTCTTCCACTTCCAGGATCAGTTTCCGGGAATCATCAAACTCGGGAGGCAGTCGAAAACCTGCCGTTCGTAATAGCTCTGCCGCTTCTTCAAATATTCTTCCTTTCGGCATCGCTATCGTTAAAAAGCTATTATTCATCTTTGCCACTCCCCCCATTCCCTACAAACAAGTGCACCTCTGAAAAGGTCCTTGTAAAAGCATCCACGTTTTGGACGACGGTGATATCCTGAATCGTTACCCGCTTTCCTTCCGATCTTTTTATTCTTGCATTTTCGATCGCTTCCAATCGCCGTTCGGGACTGAATAAAATGCACTCAGGCGCGACAGGCTGCTTTGGCTCTCCGAGAGCCTCGGCCAGTCGATCTACACGGATCGCAAACCCCGTTGCAGATGCGTCCCAGCCGAATTTTTCAAGCAGATTATCGTAACGGCCGCCATTTCCGATTGGCGAACCGACTTGTCCTGCATACACTTCAAATAAGGTTCCCGTATAATAGCTCATGTGACTGACCAATGTTAAATCGAAGCTCACATATTGCCCAACGCCAAATTGCTGTAGCTGTTCGGATAATTCCTTCAGCTCCGACAGGGAATCTTGGCCCTTATTATTTTCAACTAGCTCCAGCGCCTTATCCAAGGTGCCCTCACTTCCTCTTAAAGAGGTAAATGCGATGAGCCGCTGTTTATCAATGGAGGATAGCGGCAGCGATTTTACATGCTCCCGAAAACCTACATAATTCTTTTCATAAAGAAACTTCCTTAATATAGAGGCCCTTTTCTCCGTCCCTAGTATACTTAAGAAAAATTCCTGTAAAAATCCGATATGTCCAATGGAAATCTTGAACTGCTTCAGACCGGCGGCCTTTAAAACATCGGCAAGCAGGGCAATCATTTCAGCATCTGCGCTTATCGATTTATTACCGATGCACTCGATGCCAATCTGCTCGAACTCTGCCGGCCTGCCGCCTTCACGCTGCTGGGCCCGATATACATTCGCTGAATAGGCCAGGCGCAGCGGAATTTGCTGCTTTAACAGCTTGGATGCTGCCACCCGGGCAATGGGCGCTGTCATATCAGGACGCAATACGAGCGTGTGTCCCTCGGAATCAAGAAGCTTAAACAGCTGTTGATCTAAAATGGCTGAGGCCTCGCCAATCGTTTCATAATATTCCAAAGCAGGGGTCTCGATAAATTGATAGCCCCACTTCTTGATTTCATCGCTCATTTTGTTTCTGGCCGACACTTTCGTTTCATAAAGCACCGGCAATGTATCTCTCATGCCTAACGGTTTCTCGAACATAAACGGCTTTGTCACGACTGCACATCCTTTTGAGTTATAGTAAGCATCTATTCAATCGGTTCGCCTTCCCCGGCCAATACCTATTCCTCTTGATACCCTCTTTTTATCCTTCCAAGATCGGATACGAATAAATCCTTTAAATCCATATAAAAATAGTAGCAAAAAAAATATCATAATCCTATAAATAATCATAATAATCTTATAAATTACTTTAGTTCGCTAATATGGTAACACATTGAAGTTACCATTAGTGTAACGCTGCCCCGACCTTGCGTCAAGAAAAAGCTGTCGTTTCGCCTTTCCCTCGCATAAGTGCTTTGTGAGAAAAAAGGAGAAAGCGCTACCTTTCACCCATTCCTAACCTCCTATTTATAGTCAAACATTGTTATTATTGTATACCTTTTGGTTTAGCTGCTTTATAATGGTTAGTAGTTTGGCTTTATAGAAATTATTAGGGGGAAAAGAAATTGAAGAGAATTTTTTCTATATTTGTAGCACTTATCGTTCTGTTTTCGGTAGGCTCGATCGGGGCCAAGGGCTTCGCTGCTACGAAGATGAATCAAGATGAGCTTAATACATACCTGGCGGAAGTCCGAATGACGCAAAAGGAATTGGAAGATTACCTAGCCTATTATGACTTAACCTTAAATGAGATGGAATCGGTAGATGAGCTACGCGAGACATTGGGACCGGCAGTCACTCCTGGGACGTTACAGCAGTTACTGAAGGATTATGAAATGACCGAAGCTGAACTGACGGAATTATTAATAGAATATGGTGAATTGGAAGAAGGAGATTCCATCATCGATACCTTCCATTTCATCTATGATATAGAAGATATTATTGATTTAGAGATGGGTTATGATGATGAAGATATGGAATACGATGACGAAGAACTGAGCGATTTAATGGCTGGGCTCTTCACTGAGATCGGGCTAACGGACGAGGAGCTTGACAGACTCATGAACCACCTGCAGCCCCTCGTTGAAGATCCTGCTTTCGAGGATCGCTTAATGGCACTTTCCGATCGGATGGACAAGCTTGCCGATTTTGAAACAATCGATGAATTATCAGCAGCACAAGTGGCTGAACTGCTCTCCATATACAGTGAGCTGCAAAACTTGCTTCAAGTTCAATTCAAGTTTGCCTTAATCCAAGACGGTGTCACTACAAACCTATCACTTGAAGCATTATTCAAGCTTAAGGATTTGAATAATGCCAGTTTACTAGTGTCCATTTATGATCTAAAAGGCAATCTATTGCTTGATTTCATCTTGACAGGTGAAATGATCGGTTCCGATCTAGTGAAGGAAACCGGGAATGACATTAAACAGTCCACTCAAGTCATTTCCAAAGTGGCTGATGTAAAAGCAAAAACTGATGTGAAAAAAGATAAGAAAAAGAAGAGACCGACCCACAAAACGGAAAAAGGCGGATTGCTTCCTAAGACGTCCGGTAATTACCTATCGGGAGCTTTGATCGGTTTAGTGATGATGGGCATCGCTATCGGGTTAATCAGAAAAGCGAGACTTGCAAATTAAGATGACCGAAAATAGGCAATCCAAGCAAAAGAAAAAATGGTTATTTGTCACTGCTGCTTGCTTTTTGATCCTCGGTTTTTATTTTACGACGACAAACACGTACACACTGCTGAAGGGCTATGCCATATATAAGTGGAATAAGCCTGAAACAACGGAGACGATGGCGCAGGCGGAGGCCAAACCCTCAAAGCCGGAGAAAAAAGCTACTGTTGCCGGGGATCATGAACTATATGAGAAACGACCGGAAACAGGCGATTTGATGGGGGAGCTTTACATCCCAAAAATCAAGGCAACACTCCCGATTTACCACGGAACCGATGAGGATGAACTCGAAAAAGGCGTCGGCCATTATGCAGGGTCGGTTTTGCCTGGCGAGGACGATAATTCCGTTTTATCCGGTCATCGGGATACCATTTTCCGGGAGCTTGGTAAAGTCGGTCAAGGGGACTTGCTGATAACCAAAACGGAAGCTGGAACGTTCACCTATAAAGTTAGGAAGGTCCGTATCGTCGATGCAGATGACCGCACCGTAATCGTTCCCAAGCCTAAAGCGACGCTTACAGTAACAACCTGCTATCCATTTTCATATATTGGTAGTGCACCGGAAAGATACGTACTTGTAGCCGATTTATTGAAAACTGAATTGAACGAATGAAACGGGTGGGCTGAAGTTTTTTCAGCCCCTTTTCAATCGAGCCATTATCTAGAAGGAGGATAGCTCATTATGGATAAGCAAGCACAGGAAAGGTTTTTTCAAATCTTGAAAGATACTTATGAAGTTACCTTGAACAAGGAGAATATATCTATCGACGAGATCATGGAACATCTGAAGAACGAACTGACTCCGCTTTACCCTAAATGCCATTAAAAAAGGACATGTCGCATAAACGGACAAGTCCTTCTTTTTCATATCGATGTTTGCTGATCCCGCTCAAGCATTTCCTCTTTCGTATAGATGACCTTCATTGGGTTGCCTCCGACGAAAGCCCCTTCTGGGACGTCCTTATGGACAAGTGTTCCCGCAGAGACGATCGCTCCATCCCCTATGGTAAGTCCCGGAAGTATCGTTGAATTGGCCCCAATCAACACTTCATCACCGATAATCACTTCTCCTAAACGATATTCCCTAATCAAATATTCATGGGCAAGAATCGTCGTATTGTACCCTATGACTGTATTCATTCCCACTGATATCTTTTCCGGAAACATCACATCAGGCATGACCATCAATGCAAATGATGTATGCTTCCCGACCTTCATATGCAAAAAAGTCCTGTAAAGCCAATTCTTCATCCCGAGGAATGGTGTATAGCGGGCTAGCTGGATCACGATAAAGTTCTTTACCACCTTCCAGAAAGGAACCGTCTTGTACACATGCCATAATGAATTTGCCCCTTCAACCGGATGGCGGGTCGTGCGTCTCATCTTTTAGCCTCTGTAAAAGTTTCAATCTCGACGATATTCAATAAATCGGCCATTTTTTCAAGCATATAGTCTGGATGGTAGCCTTCCAAAAACTCACGGCCTCTTATCGACCATGCCACCCCTGCCGTTTTTGTACCTGCATTCTTCCCGCCAAGAATATCATGATAGCTGTCGCCAATCATGATCGCTTCGTAAGGCTTTGAACCGAGCTGAGTCAGCGCCTTAACCAAAGGCTCTGGATCAGGCTTTGCGTTTTCCACTTCATCGAGCGTGACCACGACTTCAAAAAACGGTTCAAGATTGCTTAGACGCAGTCCCTTTTCAACGACATCACGTTTCTTCGTCGTAACGACTGCCAATTTATAGCCAGCCTGCTTCAACGTTTGAACGGTTTCATATACCCCGTCGAATTGTGTCACGAGGGCATCATGGTTTTTCCAATTATACGCCCGATAGAAAGTGATCATTTCCTTCACCCGCTTCGGGTCAATCGAAGAAAATGTATCGGTCAAGGTCGGACCGATAAACGGAATGATATCCTCACGCTTGAACTGGCCGGGACAAAAATGGTTTAACGTTTCTGTAAAAGAAGCAATGATCAACTCATTTGTATTGATCAATGTGCCATCAAGATCGAATAGTAATGTATTTATGTTACTGCTCATAAACAGCTTCCTTTCTCTGTACACGGTCAGACCGATTCCAAATATACGCAACGACCATCGTTAGAACGATGGCAGTGAGCAGCCGAATAAGTAACAACGGCAAGACCGGAATGCCCAGTGGGATGAAAATTAATGTGTCTTCTACAACAGCATGACAGGCAACCAAAAAGATGAAGGCAATCGTCATATCCTTCTTTGAAACGTTGTCTTCTTTAGCTGCCTGAATCATTACACCGGCCCCATATGCCAAGCCGAGGGTAAGCCCTGTCACGAATGGCATGGAAGCATTCTGTTTCATTCCCAGCACTTTCATGAAGGGAGCAAGTGCTTTCGAGAAGGCTTCCAGCCATTTTAAATCTTTCATGATTTGAACCACTATCATAAGCGGAATGACGATGACCGCAAGCTGGGCGATGCCGGAAAGGGCCTGAACGATCCCATGCATTAGGATTGCGCTCATTCCGTTAACCTCGGCCGTTTCTCCGACAGCCATCCCTTGAGCCATTTCGGAACCACCATGCCAAACAAGATTAATGACAAGCGCCGATAGGAGAGCAAGCCCGATCCGAACTGTCAGGATGATCCACAGCTTGACTCCGGTCTTCATCGCCACGCCTGATTCAATCAATAAATTATGTGAAAATGATAGCATCATCGCAATGATGAATACTTCCTTTACGGTCAGATCAAGCGTCAAAATGCCGGCAATCGCTGCGTATAGGTTCAGGAAATTCCCTAACACGAGCGGAATGGCCGCATCTCCCGGAAGTCCGATGAGATTCATCAAAGGCGCTATCAAATCGATGGCCCACGGCAATACAGGCGTATATTGGAGTACGGTGACGATCAGCGTTACCGGAAATATCACCTTACCCAATGACCAGGTTGTATTCAGGCCCGAAAGAAGTCCCTTTTTAACTGAATTCCCTATCACTATTTCCTCTCCCCTTACAGATGATCCCTATAGGTCCAAATATCTTTTATCCGCTTGCCCACTGACCCTTCTATATACGATAAGGGCAATGGCTGCTGCTACCAATGCAATTGAGATCACTTGCGCGATTCGCAGTGAATCCGTCAGCATCAAGCTATCCGTACGCAATCCTTCGATGAAAAAACGGCCGACTGAATACCATAAAACATAGGTCAAAAATAGCTCCCCCCTGCGCAAGTTCACCTTCCGCAGACTTAAAAGGATGATGACCCCGATGATATTCCAAATCGACTCATACAAAAAGGTCGGATGATAATAGGTGCCATTTATGTACATTTGATTAATGATGAATTCCGGCAAGTGCATATTTTCGAGGAATGCCCTCGTCACTTCTCCACCATGCGCTTCCTGATTCATGAAATTACCCCAGCGCCCGATCGCCTGCCCCAGCAATATGCTCGGAGCCGCGATATCGACCAGCTTCCAAAACGAGATCTTCTTCACCTTGGCAAAAACGATAGCGGTCAACACCGATCCAATCAACGCGCCGTGAATGGCAATTCCGCCATTCCATATTTTTATGATATCACCTGGGTTCTGTGAATAGTACTCCCACTGGAAGATGACATAATAAATGCGGGCACAGATGATTGCGATCGGTACGGCAAACAAAATCAAATCCGTAAATATTTCCTTATCCAGACCTCTCCGCTCCGATTCCCTCAAAGCGATGATAAGGCCCAATAACACACCGAACCCGATGATCAGTCCATACCAATGAACCTGGATAGGCCCTAGATCAATCGCAATCGGATTCAGCGGCTGTATTCCTTGTTCCATTATGACCCCTCTTTTCCATACGTTTAAAATTCTTCAATTTCCGGATCTGCGATCGCATGATTCAAACGATCCGAAAACTGCTCTGCCGCATTGACACCCATTTTCTTCAGGCGATAATTCATGGCTGCCACTTCAATGATAACGGCTAAATTCCGCCCCGGGCGAACAGGTACGGTTATTTTCGTCACTTCCGTATCAATGATTTTCATTTTCTCCTCATCAAGACCGACACGATCATATTGCTTATTTTTTTCCCATAGCTCCAAGCTGATGACGATTGAAATCCTTTTATTGCTGCGGACTGCACCAGCACCAAACAGAGTCATGACATTAATGATGCCCAGTCCTCTTATTTCAAGAAGGTGTTCAATTAAATCCGGTGCGTTCCCGACCAAAGTATCTTGGTCTTCCTGGCGGATTTCAACGCAGTCATCAGCGACTAGACGATGACCCCGTTTCACTAATTCGAGTGCCGTCTCACTTTTTCCTACACCGCTTTTTCCAGTGATCAATACACCTAAGCCATATATATCGACCAATACACCATGAACAGCCGTTGTAGGTGCCAACTTGCTTTCAAGGAAGTTGGTCAGACGGCTATATAGCCGTGTTGTCTTCATATTCGATTTCATCACGGGAACCGATTCCCGCTCAGAAGCTTCTACCAACTCAAGCGGCACTTCCTGTCCACGTGTGATGATGATGCCCGGAGTAAAGTCCCTGCATAGTTCTTCCATCCTCTGAACACGTTCAGGTTCATTCAGGCGATTAAAAAAGGACATCTCTGTCATTCCTAATAGCTGTACTCGATCGGCAGGATAATAATCAAAAAAACCGGCTATTTCAAGACCTGGACGAGATAAATCACTTGTGACAATCGGTCGGTTAATTCCTTCTTCCCCACTGATGAGCTCTAGACCCAACGCTTCAATGATATCCTTTGTACGGACTTTTGCCATATATCTTTCCTCCTTCTGGAGCGGTGCTGTTTTTCGAGATACTTTAATATTTTAGCATTTTTCTGTTAATAACCAAACAAAGCATGATCGATTTATTGTTTTTTGTTACACTCTGCCGTCCTGTTTTTTAACCATCCGCCGCAAGTTAATCGATTATCCCCTACAATTTTTAAAAAGGCTGGTCGAAATGTGTGGGACTATTTTTGTTTTCATTTTCGCCAAAAAGTCGAACAGTCTGCCTTATCCAGCATATTGAACTCGATCATCTTCTTAAGCAATGAGAAATCAACCGGACCATCCCAGCGAATACGCACCAATTGCTTTGTATGCTCATAGCCGGCCTGCACAATTTCATCTGAAAAATGCTTGATCCCTGCCGCCTCAGGAGCAACAGCCAAATGATGTTTGGCTACGCTGAAGCCAATGATATACGTACCATGATCGGTGAACATAGGTTGATTCCACGCAATTTTAGGCATTAAATGGGGATATTCATTGTTAACCCAAGTCAAAACTTCTTCCATTCGCTCCCTATGTCCCTGATTAGCCATACTATCTAAGTACTCTGAAAAAACTTCCATCTCATTCTCTCCTTCAATTAATTTATCGTCTGAATATTGCGTATCGATTTTATCCTATCCAAGTTACACCAACCTGTTGTTCAGCGATAGTTCATGTATTTCTTTTCCATTTCCAGAGTTTAGCTATCAAACTGCGGACTCAATTATCACTCCACTTGAGCTGTGGATGTTTGCATTTCTTCGAAATAAAACCCCACTGCCCTTTAGACAATCATATCCAACGGGTTGACGCGGTGCAACTCCATTTCTTATCGACACGAAAAAACCCGCCATTTCGAATCGGCGGGTTTTTCCATCAGGAAATCGTTATCGCTGCAGTCTTCGTTTCTGCAAATACGTGAAGTGAGGGAACCTCTTCCTTCACAGTCTTGAACTTAAGAACCTTTTGGACAACATCGCTTTTCTCCTCTACGATGGTCATCCCCTCCAAGGTTACGTTAAAGCTGCCCAAGTTGGATTTCAACTCCCCTTCAATCGCCTTACCCGCTGGCAGGTTCAGCTGAACCTTTCCAGTAATTGACTTAGCGTGTATAGAGTCGCAATCCAGCCCTGAATTGTTACAAACGATTTCTCCATTAAACGTTTGAACATCCAATTTCTTGAAGTACCCATCCGCTCTAATCGCACCATTCAAAGTCTCCGCTTCGAGGTCATTGAAGTTCGTATCTGAAATGGTGATCGTTCCGTTACCGGTTTCCAGTTCACACGAATCTCCATTACCATGCATGATATGAATGGACCCATTCGCGGTTTTGGCTTTAAGATTTTCGGATTTCAAGGACTCAGTCGTGATGGCACCGTTGAACAGCCTTACCTGAATCTTCTCATACTCCCTCCTCGGAATGTACATGATCGTATCGACCTTCACCGCTTTTTCCCGCACCTTGAATATGATCTTTCCATCTTTAATCGAAAAATCCACTTCATCCAAGAAATTTTTTCTCGCTTCTTCAATATCCTCCACCCGATAAATCCTTGCCTGACATTCTACACGGACATCCTGCTGATCCCATGCAGCGATTTTTATTTTCCCATTTGCTATATCTACATCCACTTCGTTCAGGAAATCATAATCATGCTGAAAAATATGGCTGACCTCAACCGATTTCCCGAAATTGAAATCCAGGTCGGTTTCTTTGATTTTCTTAAAAGCACTCTCAACGAAATCAAAGATCTTTTCTTTTGATGATTGGATATTCTTCTTAAATGAGTCGTGTGTGCTTCCTTCACTTTTCTTTTCCACGACTACCGTTGATAATTCATTTTGCAGTTTTTGCTCTTTCGCTTCACTTTCCTGACTGGCCTTTTCTAATTCTTCCAAGAGGCCCATGGCTTCATCCGCTGATAGCTTTCCATCCTGAATCATTTCCAATATCTTCTTTCTTTCCTCCTGCATGAACATTCCTCACTTTCTTCAATCATTTTATTCATACATACGCCTAGATATTTAAAAAGTTTCATAAAAACCGTTTAAATCTTCATTCGACAAACTCAAATGACAATTTCTGAAACGGAAAAAAGAAAATTCCCCCGGAAATATTCTGTTTCCCCGGCATTTAATCAAATGATTGATTAAATGACCCCTTTCATTTTTCTACAAAAAAACAAACAAGATGAGCTCATCCTTTAAGCTTGCAGGGAAAAACGAAGCTATGGCGAGGTTGAGCGTTGACCGATTCAATCCATAATCAAAAAGAAGCAAGCCGGAATGGCTTGCTCTTGTTAGGCATGTTCATGCTCTTGTTCTTTTGCTTCAATCAAGTTTTCCATGCGGATTTGATCACGCGTCAATACTGGCTTTAGATATTTTCCCGTATATGATTCGGAAACCTCACAGATTTTTTCAGGCGTACCATACGTGACAATCGTTCCGCCCTTGTCTCCGCCTTCAGGCCCCAGGTCAATGATGTGGTCTGCCGTTTTTATGACATCAAGATTATGCTCGATCACTAAAACGGTATCCCCGTTGTCAACGAGGCGCTGCAGGACTTCCAGCAGCCTTGCTATATCGTGGACATGCAACCCGGTAGTCGGTTCATCCAGGATATAGAAGGAACGGCCGGTCGAACGGCGATGCAATTCAGAAGCAAGCTTCACCCTTTGCGCTTCACCGCCCGATAACGTCGTGGCCGGCTGCCCAAGCTTGATATAGCCCAAGCCAACATCAAAGATCGTTTGGAGCTTCCGTTTGATTTTCGGAATATTTTCAAAGAAATTGACGCCTTCCTCGACTGTCATATCGAGGATGTCAGAAATGTTTTTCCCTTTATATTTCACTTCAAGCGTTTCCCGGTTATAACGTTTTCCATGACAGACTTCACATGGAACATATACATCCGGAAGGAAATGCATTTCAATCTTGATAATGCCATCGCCGCGACAGGCTTCACAGCGGCCGCCCTTCACATTGAAGCTGAAACGCCCTTTTTTGTAACCGCGGATCTTCGCCTCATTCGTCGTCGCAAAAACGTCACGAACATCATCAAATACACCTGTATACGTAGCTGGATTTGAACGCGGGGTTCTCCCTATCGGGGACTGATCGATATCGATGACCTTATCTAAGTGCTCAATCCCTTTAATTTCACGAAAGTCCCCTGGTCTAGCTTTTGCACGATTCAGCTTTTGGGCCAATGACTTATGGAGGATCTCGTTCACTAACGTACTCTTGCCTGACCCCGAAACACCCGTCACGGCTGTAAAGACCCCAAGCGGGAACTTCACATTCACATTCTTCAGGTTATTTTCCTTGGCACCTTTTATTTCAATGACACGGCCATCGTTTTTACGTCGCTCCAATGGCAATGGGATGAACTTCTTCCCTGCCAAATATTGACCCGTCAGCGAGTCGGGATTGTTCATGACTTCCTCCGGTGTGCCGGCAGCGACGATTTCCCCTCCATGGGCTCCTGCCCCAGGACCGACATCAATCAAATAATCAGCTGCAAGCATCGTATCTTCATCATGCTCGACAACGATCAGGGTATTACCGATTTCACGCATATTCTTCAACGTTTCGATCAAGCGGTCATTGTCGCGCTGATGCAGCCCGATGGACGGTTCATCCAAAATGTACAGCACCCCCGTCAACCGTGAACCGATCTGCGTTGCCAATCGAATACGCTGCGCTTCGCCGCCTGATAATGTTCCCGCTGCCCTGCTCAACGTCAAATATTCCAACCCTACATTAGCCAAGAATCCGAGCCGCTCACGAATTTCCCGTAAAATCAACCTCGCGATCGCTGCCTCTTTTTCCGTCAAATCGAGCTTATCGAAAAATGCCAGGGAATCTTCGACGGATAAAGCAGTCGTTTCACTTATATGGACCCCTTGAATGAGCACGGCCAGACTTTCTTTTTTCAATCGATGCCCCTTACAGGTTGGGCAGTGGTGCTCTGACATATATTTCTGCATTTGCTCACGAATGAAATCCGAGCTCGTCTCCTTAAAACGCCTTTCGATGTTTTTCAGGATACCCTCAAATGATATATATCCCTCTTGCACTCTTCCAAAATCATTTTTATAACGGAAATAAATCTTGTCTTTACCCGAGCCATTTAAAATCTTATCCATATTATCTTCAGGCAGATCTTTAACGGGCACATCCATGTCGATTCCATAATGGTTGGCTACCGCCTCAAGCAGCTGAGGATAATATTGGGAGCTCGTCGGTTCCCAAGGTGCAATGGCATGCTCACGCAGGGTTAAATCCTTATCGGGTATGACAAGGTCCCGGTCCACTTCAAGCCTTGCCCCCAAACCATCACAATCGGGACAGGCTCCAAACGGGCTATTGAAGGAGAACATCCTTGGTTCCAGTTCTTCAATCGAAAAACCGCAGTATGGACAAGCATGATGCTCACTGAACAGCAGTTCCTCCTCGCCCATAACGTCAATGATGACCTTGCCCTCACCTAGCTTCAAAGCACTTTCCAGTGAATCGGCAAGCCTTGCCCTCACGCCCTCTTTAATGACGATACGATCAATGATCACTTCAATTGAATGCTTTTTATTTTTTTCCAGGACGATATCATCACTTAAATCATGCATTTCCCCATTCACGCGAATGCGGACATATCCTTGTTTCTTGACTTCCTCCAAAACCTTCGCGTGTGTCCCTTTCCTGCCGGAGACTAGCGGTGCCAATACTTGAAGCTTGGTCCGTTCGGGATAATCAAGAATGCGGTCCACCATTTGCTCGATTGTTTGGGAGCTGATTTCTATGTTGTGGATCGGACAGGTCGGCCTGCCGACACGTGCATATAACAGCCTTAAATAATCATAGATTTCCGTAACGGTCCCTACGGTTGATCGAGGATTGCGGCTGGTCGTTTTCTGGTCTATGGAAATGGCAGGCGATAAGCCCTCGATCGCATCGACATCCGGTTTATCCACCTGACCTAAAAATTGACGCGCATAAGCGGATAATGATTCCACATAACGTCTTTGCCCTTCTGCATAAATCGTATCAAAAGCCAAGGAAGACTTTCCCGATCCCGATAACCCAGTAAGGACGACAAGTTTGTCCCTCGGTATCGTGATATCAATATTCTTTAAATTGTTGGCCCTTGCGCCTTTGATCACAATCTTATCCATTGCCATGTTTCGTCACCCTTCCGCTTTTAACTCTAGTAATAAATCACGCAGCTCGGCGGCTCTTTCGAAATCCAGCGCCTTTGCCGCTTCTTTCATTTCCTTTTCCATGCTTTCCATCACTTTTAGGCGCTCTTTTTTAGGGAGCTTCGCAAGGCTTGGCGCAAGATCTTCTTTGTACTCTTCCCCTTCTTCCGCAACATGGGTAGCCCTGATGGAATCACGGATATCCTTTTGAATGGTTTGCGGCAGGATTCCATGCACTTCATTATACTGCTCCTGAATTTCACGGCGCCGCTTCGTTTCATTAATGGCAAGCTCCATCGAATTCGTGATGCGGTCGGCATACATGATGACATGTCCGTTGGCATTACGGGCAGCACGGCCCATCGTCTGGATGAGCGAACGCTCCGAGCGAAGGAAGCCTTCTTTATCAGCATCGAGGATGGTCACTAACGACACTTCCGGTATATCCAATCCTTCCCGCAAGAGGTTGATTCCGACGAGTACATCATATTTGCCCATTCGCAGCTCGCGGATGATTTCTATTCTTTCCAAGGTTTTCACCTCAGAATGAAGGTATTGAACCTTGATGCCGATTTCCTTTAAGTAATCGGTCAAGTCTTCGGACATCTTTTTCGTTAAGGTCGTGATCAGGACACGTTCATTCTTTTTGACCCTATCCTGTATTTCACCGATCATGTCATCTATTTGCCCTTCAATTGGACGAACCTCGATAGTTGGGTCAAGCAAGCCGGTAGGACGGATGATTTGCTCGACCATTTCAGGTGTATGCTCGAGTTCATATGGTCCCGGTGTCGCTGAAACGAATATCGATTGATGGACCTTTTTCTCGAATTCCTCAAATCTTAGCGGACGGTTATCCTTTGCGGACGGCAGGCGGAAGCCATGGTCCACCAGAACTTGCTTCCGTGCCTGGTCCCCATTGAACATGCCCCTGATTTGCGAAAGGGTCACGTGGGATTCATCGACGACCAATAGGAAGTCCTCAGGAAAATAATCGATTAACGTGTATGGAGTCGCACCTGCGGGACGGAGCGTCAAATGGCGGGAATAGTTCTCGATACCTGAACAAAAACCCATCTCCCGCATCATCTCAAGATCATAACGGGTCCGTTGCTCCAACCGCTGTGCCTCAAGGAGTTTTTCATCTTCCCTTAATACCTTCAATCTTTCTTCCAATTCCAGTTCGATATTTTGTATCGCGACTTTCATTTTCTCTTCACGGGTTACGAAGTGGGAAGCAGGAAAAATGGCAATATGTTCACGTTCACCGGTAATTTCGCCAGTCAGTGCATCGACTTCCCGGATCCTGTCAATTTCATCTCCGAAGAACTCGACACGTACGCAATGTTCATCGCGGGAGGCCGGGAATATTTCGACCACGTCACCACGCACGCGGAAGGTCCCGCGTTGGAAAGCAATGTCATTCCGCTCATATTGAATGTCCACGAGCCTGTGCAGCAAGGCATTCCGATCCATCTCCATGCCTGTTCTAAGCGAAACCACCATCTCCCGGTATTCTTCCGGTGATCCCAGCCCATAAATGCAGGATACACTGGCAATGATGATGACATCTTCCCTTTCGAACAAAGACGAAGTGGCCGAGTGGCGAAGCTTATCGATTTCATCATTGATGCTGGCATCCTTTTCGATGAATGTATCGGTGGATGGGACATAAGCCTCTGGCTGATAGTAGTCATAATAACTTACGAAATATTCAACGGCATTATTGGGAAAAAACTCTTTGAACTCACTGTAAAGCTGCCCTGCCAACGTTTTATTGTGGGCAATGACAAGAGTCGGTTTATTGATTTGCTGAATGACATTGGATACGGTGAACGTTTTCCCTGTTCCCGTCGCCCCCAGCAATGTTTGCATTTCCTTTCCTTCATTAATGCCATTGACAAGCAGTTCTATTGCTGCAGGTTGATCTCCTTGTGGGGAGTACTTTGAGACTAACTCAAACTTATCCTTCACCAAGCATAGCCTCCTATAGAAATATTTTTATATGAAAAACGGGACATGGTCATACCCCTTCTATTTATTCCGGTTTAATAAGTATATATACACATTCTACCACAACAGGCCCAAAACAAACCAGCAATAAGCGAACACCCATTCTATTTTTTCATTTATATCCTTCACGGGTATGTACGTGAAGCCAAGCTGAGTACAAAAAAAGCACCTTTGTTTCAGGCGCTCTTGGATGTTCGTTTCATCATTCTTTTTGATAGCCAGAATCCCACTGTCAGGGATAATGCATCAACGATGATCAATAAGTTCGTATGCGTATAACCTTTATATGCAGAAGCTGTGATCAAGGCAACCGTTAACACAAGACCCACGACATTGTTATAGGTAACTCTTGAAAAAAGCATGACAAGTAAACAAGGAAGGAAAAGGGCAGAAAGAATTTTAATCATTTTGTCATCTCCTTTATAAGAGAAAAATAGAGTAATTTCAGTTTAAATGATTATGCTGTTTTTTGCCAATCTATTTCCTGCTTGATTTCCGATATCCAAAAAAAGAACGTTTGAATCCTCCATCATTATTTCCATAACGAAAAGGAAGCAAACCCCTTAAAAAGGAAGTCTGCTTCTTTGACCGTCAATATGGATCTGCTTCGTGCCCTTCTTTGGCAGCATCCCCTGGGTTATCCGTCCCTCCCATCGGTTTGGAGGAATCTGTTTGTTCAGAAGCGGAGGCCAGTCCCTCTTTTAGTCTGCGGCCATAGTCTTCATCAGCCTCGTTTGCGAGCGCGATCATTTTTTCTTGAATGCGTGGATCTGCCGGTGCCAAAGCCGATACTAAGTTGGAGATCAATTCATCCCTTTCCCAATCTTCGAATTCCCGGAATGTTTCACCAGCCTGCTTCGTATTGCTTTGGCGATCTATTGTTTCACGTACCAGTTTCCCTTCTACGAAAGGGGTATACTCCTTACCCGTTTGCTCGGCTTCTTTCAAGCCGCCTACTGTCGATGGTTCATAGTTTATGTGGGGGCTTTGGTTACCTCTGCCCACTTCGTATTGCATTTGTCCGCCGGTCTGATTCGTTGCTGTCGGCTTCTTAGGGGCATTGATCGGCAATTGCAGGTAATTGGCTCCCACACGGTGGCGTTGTGTATCCGAGTAAGAGAAGGTACGGCCTTGGAGCATCTTGTCGTCCGAGAAGTCAAGTCCATCCACCAAGACGCCCGTACCAAAGGCAGCCTGCTCCACTTCAGTGAAGTAGTCCTGCGGGTTTCTATCCAATACCATCGTGCCGACATGCAGCCAGGGGAATTGATCCTTAGGCCAAATCTTTGTATCATCGAGCGGATCAAAATCCAATTCGGGGTGATCATCGTCACTCATGATTTGCACGTTCAGATCCCATTCCGGAAATTCACCGCGATCGATCGCTTCATATAAATCCTGTGTGGCATGATTGAAATTCGTTGCTTGTATCTCATTGGCTTCCTTCTGTGTCAGGTTCTTGATGCCCTGCTTCGGTTCCCAGTGATACTTGACGAGAACGGCTTCACCTTCTTCATTCACCCATTTATACGTATTGACGCCTGACCCCTGCATCATGCGATAATTGGCTGGAATGCCCCAAGGGGAGAATAAGAACGTTACCATATGGAAGGTTTCCGGAGAGCTGGAGCAAAAATCGAAAATCCTTCTCCCATCCTGGATGTTCGTGACGGGGTCCGGTTTGAAGGCATGAATCAAATCCGGGAATTTCATCGCATCACGGATAAAAAAGATTTTCAGATTATTACCTACAAGATCCCAGTTCCCATCTTCCGTATAAAATTTAACGGCAAATCCCCTTGGATCCCGTAACGTTTCCGGAGATGTCCCGCCATGGATAACAGATGAAAATCTTACGAATACAGGTGTTTTTTTGCCTTCTACCTGAAATACCTTAGCCCTCGTGTATTTTGAAATTGGCTCGTCCCCCGCTTTGCCAGTCGGAACGAAATAGCCATGGGCTCCTGCACCACGGGCATGCACGACCCTTTCAGGGATGCGCTCCCTATCAAAGTGGCTGATTTTTTCCAGGAAATCATAGTTTTCCAATGTACTTGGTCCCCTGTTCCCCACCGTTCTAAGACTCTGGTTATTCGTTACAGGGTGCCCTTGCCTGTTCGTCAAGGTTTCTTTCGATTCATCATTTATTTTTTTGGATTCATCAGACAAAAAAATCCCTCCTTTGTTAATTAAAGCCATATCCATTCATTACTTTCCCCTATTCCCTTTATTTCACTCTTCAATCTTTCATTTTATTTACCTTTCATTATTTTTTTGAAAAGGGACCTCAAGCCTTTTCGGCAAAGTGAAGGAAGCACACCCATCTTTGTATAAACCGGGGCGACTCCACTATAATGAATATAAACGAAAAATTTAAAAGCGAGGTGCCCTCATTGGATGAATCAATATTAAGTAAATTAGGCAGGATGATGACCGGAAAGATCAGTCGTTGGGTTGTTATCGCCGTATGGATAGTGGCAGCAATCATACTGACCTTCGCATTGCCCGCGGTAAAGGACGAAACGTCAAACAACAGCGCGGACCTGCCTGCGGACTCTGCTTCTGTCGTTGCAGATGAATTCATTAAAGAAGAGTTTCCGAATTCGTCAGGGATACCAGCATTACTCACATGGCATCGTGAAGGCGGATTGACGGATGCCGACTTGGCTGAAATCCAGTACCTTTCGAAGCAGCTGACGGACAAACCACTGACACAGCAATCTTTCTTTCCACCGCTTCATGAACTTCCGTTACCTGCTCTAAAAAAATCAGTTTCAGAAGATGGCAATACTTTCGTACAGCCGCTTTTCTTTAAAGAAAATGCCGAGACTGCCACTTTGGAAAAAAATCTTGAAAGCATTAATGACATGGTTTCAGATCGCATCGGATCGGACCCATTCAAAGTTTCAACGGATTCAGATGAATTATCACTTCGAGTGACAGGACCTGTCGGGATATCGGTCGATGCAACGGGATTATTTGCAGGTGCAGATTTTCAATTGCTATTAGCCACCGTAATCCTTGTACTCGTCGTGCTACTACTGATTTACAGATCTCCACTTCTAGCCATCATCCCACTGATCGGAGTAGGCTTTGCCTATCTTGTCACAAGCCCTATCCTGGGATACATGGCGAACCATGGCTGGATTACAGTCGATTCACAGGCGATTTCAATCATGACCGTGTTATTATTCGGTGCCGGCACGGATTATTGCCTATTTTTAATTTCCCACTATAGAAGTGAATTAAGGAATCATGCTAGTAAACGGGAAGCCATGATGGCTGCATTTAAAGATTCCTCAGGGGCGATTGCAATGAGCGGTCTGACGATCGTCATCTCCCTGCTGACCTTGCTTGTCGCCAAATATGGTGCCTATCACCGTTTCGCCGTTCCGTTCAGCTTATCCATTTTGATCATGATGGTAGCAGCTTTAACACTTGTTCCAGCCTTGCTTTCCGTATTCGGGAGAGCCTCCTTCTTCCCGATCATTCCGCGGACACCGTCCATGGAAGAAGAGCGGGCCAAGAAAAAAGGGAAAGCCGTCAAAAAACATAAGGAATCCGGGCGCATCGGTAAATGGATTGGCCATATCGTCACAACCAAGCCATGGACCGTCATCGTTTCCTGCCTGATCATCTTCAGCATTTTAGCTGGATATTCTTCACAAATAAAATATTCATATGATATTCTGTCATCATTCCCTGAAGATATGAACTCACGGGAAGGCTACGCTGTCATTTCCGACTCCTACTCACCAGGCGAGCTTGCACCTGTCACAGTGGTTGTCGATACAGAAGGTAAGGATATCGATTTAGCCCCGGCATTAAAAGGGATGAAAATCGTTGAAAGCGTTAATGATCCCGTTGCAGGCAAGTCCAATAAAGACCTGAAATCCTATGAAGTCAAATTCAACATGAATCCTTACGACATCGAGGCGATCGATTCCATTCCCGACATTCGCACCTTAGCGGAGAAGGAATTGAAATCGGCCAAGATCTCGAATGTCGATGAAAAGGTATGGGTCGGTGGCCAGACAGCCACTCAATTTGATAAAAGGGACACCGTGAAAGCCGATGAATTCAAGATTATCCCGATTATCATCGTCTTGATTTCCTTGCTCCTTCTAGCCTATTTGCGTTCCGTAACGGCAATGGTGTATTTGATGGGTACGGTCATTCTCTCATTCTTTGCAGCCATGGGACTGGGTTGGATCATCCTGCATCATTTCATGGGTGTGGATGCCATTGAAGGAACCATTCCACTTTATTCATTCGTTTTCCTTGTTGCACTTGGGGAAGATTACAATATTTTCATGGTTTCGAGCATTTGGCGCAAGAAAAAGACAATGTCAATCAAACGTGCAATCAGGGAAGGTGTGGCTGAAACGAGCGGTGTCATCACATCCGCTGGAATAATCTTAGCTGCCACTTTTTCCGTTCTTGCCACACTGCCGATTCAAGTGCTCGTTCAATTCGGACTCATTACAGCACTAGGCGTGTTGATGGACACGTTCATCGTCCGTCCATTCCTCGTTCCTGCGATAACCGCCCTGCTCGGCCGCCATGCCTTCTGGCCAAGTAAGGTCACTGATCTAGAAGAGAAAGAGCATAGCAAAAATTAAAGGCAAGCGGATTTCACCGCCTATAAAAAGGAAAAACCCTGTACACTTTATGCACAGGGTTTTTCCGTGTTTTCTAAATTCAGGAAAAGATTTCAGTTGACACCATCTCCTCCACCTTTTATAATTACATTAAGTTCAAATATCTCAAATTAAAGATAAATAATTTTAGGATTAATCATTAGGAGGAATAATCATGACAGTTTCGAATTGGACGATCGACCCGACACACAGTTCGATTGAATTTTCCGTAAAACATATGATGATTGCAAAAGTTAAAGGCAGCTTCAATAAATTCAGTGCAAACATATCAGCGGATCCATTGGATCTGACTACTGCAGAAATCGATTTTGACGTGGATGTTGCCAGCATTGACACTCGCAATGCAGATAGAGATAATCACCTGCGTTCCGCTGACTTCTTCCATGTGGAACATAATCCAACATTAACATTCAAGTCATCGAAAATCGTAAAAACGGATGAAGATGAATACGATGTAACAGGAAATGTAACCCTTAATGGAATTACAAAAGAAGAAACCTTTGCAATCACCTTCGAAGGTCAAGGAAAAGATCCATGGGGAAATGAAAAAGCAGGATTTAGCGGAAAAGGAAAAATTAAACGCAGTGATTATGGTTTAACTTATAACGCAGCATTGGAAACGGGCGGCGTCCTTATTGGTGATCAAATCACTCTTACCCTCGATATCGAGGCAGCTAAAGAAGCTTGAGGCAAAAAAAAAAGAAGCAGTTGTCCAGTTTAGTTGGACGGCTGCTTCTTTTTTCATGCATTTCTCGTTCGATAAAGTAAATAAATGAAATAAGGGGCACCGATGCTTGCGGTAAAGACCCCGGCTGGTATTTCCAGCGGGGAGAATAAGGTCCTTCCAATCAAATCGGCTATCATGACCAGGATGCCGCCAAGCAAAGCAGATGCGGGCAACAGTACACCAAAGCTCGAACCTACCAGCCTTCTCGCCATATGGGGTGCCATTAAACCGACAAAGCCTATTCCTCCAGCAAAAGCAGTGGCACCGCCGATTAAGGCCGTACTGATCATCAATAATGTGAACCGCTGTTTTTGTACATGCCCGCCAAGACCGGTCGCCAGGTCATCACCGAGCTCCTGTAAATTTATATTTCTTGCATAAAGGAAGGCTATCAATAAGAACAAAAATGTCCATGGCGCCAGTATGGCGATATTATTCCATGTAGAGTTGGAAACCGATCCCGTAATCCAGAGGTTCGCCTGGCTCGCTTGATAGACCGGGCCGAGGATCATCATCATCGTCGTGAGCGCCTTCATTAAAGCCATTATCCCTATTCCGATCAACACAAGCCTTATTGGGGGAACGCCATTTTTCCAGGCTAATGAATATACGAGCAATGCCACGATGGTCGCGCCGATGAAGGCTGCTAACGGCAACCAATTGATGCTTACCGTTAGAGAATGATTTTTGTCGCTAAAAATCGCCATGAAGCCAACGACCGCCACTGTCGCCCCTCCCGTGATTCCCAGGATATCGGGTGAGGCAAGCGGATTTCGGATCATCCCCTGAAGGATTCCTCCCGCCACGGCAAGGCCCATCCCTACCAAAAGGGCAACGATGATTCTCGGCAGGCGAAAGGATTGGATGATCAGGCGATCGCCATCCGTTCCCCCTCCGAATAAGACCTGCAGGACATTCCATGGATGAATATTCATTTCACCCAATCCAGTGCTGATCACAAATACTGAGGAGGTGACCAAAAATAATATCAAAACGACGATCATCGCTTTTTTATCGATTAAGAATGATATTTTTTCATTAAATAAACGAAAGCTTTTGTATGGCTTCATCGGCTGCTGAACCCCTTTCTAGCTATGTAAATGAAGAATGGGGTGCCAATGATCGCCGTCATGACTCCGACGGGCACTTCCCGGGGCATCAGGATATACCTGGATATGATATCGGCTGCAATCAAAAGCACTGCTCCCAAAAGCCCGGAGAACGGAATCAGCCAGCGATGATCGATTCCCACTATATAACGGGTAAGATGCGGGACGACAATTCCTATGAAGCCTATCGGTCCCGCCACCGCCACTGATCCGCCGGCGAGCAGGATGACTGACAGCCCAAGGACAAGCTTAAGGAAAACGATATTCAAACCAAGACCCTTTGCCACATCTTCACCCATGGATAATACATTCATTTTACCGGAGACGATCAAGGCCAGCCCCCATCCAACTAAAAGGTAAGGAAGGACCGCAACTAAATTATCGAGACTCCTGCCCGAAACCGATCCGGCGAGCCAGAACAATACTTGATCCAATAGAGCCTCATTGGAAACTAGAAGACCTTGTGTCAGTGACGCTACCATGGCCGTCATGGCAGCTCCAGCCAAAGTCAGCTTCATCGGCGTCAAGCCGCCCCGTCCCATGCTTCCTATCATATAGATACTTATTGCGGCGATTGCCGCCCCGATGAAAGATAACCAAGTGAACACTTGCATATTGCTTATTCCAAAAATGGTGATACCCGCGACCACCGCCAAGCCCGCCCCGGCGTTGACCCCGAATATATCCGGTGAAGCAAGCGGGTTTTTGGTCAGTGTTTGCATCAGCACTCCTGAAATGGCCAAACTCGCACCAATGGCCGAAGCGATCAAGGCACGCGGAAGTCTGACCGATTGGATCACGATATGTTCGTTCGACCCATCGAAATGCGTGAAAGCATCAATCGCCATTTGCCATGTGGTATTCGTATAACCGTATACAATACTTGAGCACAGTAAAAAAAGCAGCAAAAGAACGGTAGTGAACAGCCCCATCCATTTCTGCCATGTATTTTTTAATAACATATCCAGTTACCATCCCAATCATCATGTACTATTTTATTCAATTGTACGGGCGCCATCAGAATTATGTCAATGATTTTGATAATCGTTTTCAATTATATATTGACAGAATAGTATATTCATTTTATGATTCTGTTAAGTGCGAATGATTATCATTCGCTTAAAACAGGAGGGATACATACATGTTAAGGGTCAAGTCATTATTCACCATTTTTACTATATTTGCAGTTTTCCTGCTTGCAGCTTGCGGGAACTCGGAAGATAAGACGTCAGGAACGAACGCTGATGACAAAAAAGAGGATACAAGCTATACGATCGAGCACGCAATGGGCTCGACTGAATTGAAGAAAACACCAAAAAGAGTGGTCGTTTTAACGAATGAAGGTACTGAGGCATTGATCGCTTTAGGGATCAAACCTGTCGGTGCCGTACAATCTTGGCTTGGCGACCCTTGGTATGACCATATTAAAGCTGATATGGATGGAGTCGAAGTAGTAGGTGTGGAGCATGAAGTGAACTTAGAGAAAATCGCATCACTTAAGCCTGACTTGATCATCGGCAGCAAGATTCGCCAAGAAGCCATTTATGGTAAATTAAGCGCCATCGCCCCTACCGTCTTTTCCGAAACGCTTAGAGGTGATTGGAAAGAAAACTTTAAGCTTTATTCAAAAGCCGTAAACCTTGAAGATAAAGGGAACGACGTAATTGCACAATTCGATAAGCACGTTGGGGATCTTAAAGCTAAGTTGGGCGACAAGGTCAATCAAGAAGTTTCCGTCGTCCGTTTCATGGCTGGCACTACACGCATTTATTATACTGATTCATTCTCTGGAGTGATTTTCGATCAATTAGGCTTCAAACGTGCTGAACAACAGAAGGAACTGTTCACAGCTGATAATAAGCTAGGCAACCTTGCCATCGAGGTAGGCAAAGAAGTCATTCCTAAAATGGACGGAGACATCCTCTTCTACTTCACTTACGCTCCTGAAGGCGACAAACAAGCACTCAGCACAGCAAAAGAGTGGACGAACGATCCGCTTTGGAAAAATCTTGATGCAGTCAAAAAAGGAAATGCCCATGAAGTCAGTGACGCGACATGGAATACAGCAGGCGGGGTCATTGCCGCTAATAAAATGTTGGACGACCTAGAAAACATTATGCTGAAAAAGTAATAATCCGGCTTACTTCATGACAAACTAGATAATGCTTTAACAAAAGCACCCTATGGTATAGACATTTTGAACAGTCTATCTCGTAGGGTGCTTTTGTTTATATGAAGAAATGCGGATAGCCCTCCCATTACCGATAGATATTGCAGGATTGGACTTGATAGGTTCCACTCCACCCAGCTTGTACTTGAAAATGAATTCCGTTTATTTGTTTGGTATCTAGTGAATCCGTTGCTTTCCACTGCAGGGACTCCCTTTCCGCGGGCGGTCCGTGGGCCTCCTGGGCTTTCAGCCCGCAGGAGTCGCACCCTTCGTTCCATTCCGCTCTGCGTGATAATGAAGATAATTTCTTCATTTCCTACTGTCTGGGACCTTTACTATTTCCTTAAACATACTCCTACAGATCATCGAATCTACTGGAGGAATCCCTGGAAAGTTAAGAAAGCAAAAGGTAATGATCTATCGGACTGTTACATAAAAAAATGCCGCCTGTAAAATACAGACAACATCTCTTTCGATTTACCAAGCGATTTCATGTTTTTTACAAAGAATACTCATTTTTCATATAGACGCCAGTCTTCACTGTTACAGCCGTTAGCCAACTTGGCCACTTTCCTTCAGTTGATCGTCAACGAACAAAATGCCCAATTCATAATGCTCGCCGTCAAATAATGCCCTTTGGACGAAACGAATCTGTTCATTGTTGTCAATGACCTCAAGCTTGCAATGGGCCCGGTTGATTTGAAGTGCCCTGTATAACTCTTCTTCTTCCCTGACGATGACACCGTTGATTTTCGATATGACCTCGCCTTTGACTAACCCCATTTTGTCAGCCGGGGACTGAGGGATGACGCCTAAGATCTGGACGCCCAGCTTGCTTTTTGAAAAATAAAAAGGAAGCCTTTCATCCATTGCCCTTTGGGAATAATGCAGGAATTCACGGCCGATGATAGCCAAAATGACCGTTATGAGTGCAAGCATCGGGTACCAGTAGCCAACGATGGCCAATGCCGTAATGACCACTCCTAGAGCCCCAACCTTTTTGCCGTGTGCCCGGATTGCCTGCTCTGGGAGCATACCATGCACTTTTTGTTTGAAACCGATTAAAATCGGCAGTACGATTGGGGATATTGCCATATCACCGATTGAAAAAACCGGATACCAATCGAAAGGAGCAGGAAGTTGTCCTCCCGGTATCATGACGAACATCGGAATGAGCCAGATCCTTTGTGAGACGTAAACACCTATCGGCTGCCCCCTTTTTGACACCTGCAGCTGCGGGGAGACCTTCTTGCTTCCATGGCTAACGATTAAAAATCCTTCCGCAATCAGCAAGAGCCCTATCAGAATAACAAGTGTCGGATAGATGGAACGATCGAGCTGATTAATGGCATCCTGCAATATCGGGAGCTTTAGCTCCCTATCATATAGAAAGAAAAGGATGAAGAAGGTGAGTCCCACCGTATATACGGGTGAAACGATCCTCTTGTTCATCGTCAATACAGCAAGAATCGTCACTCCGGCCATGATCAACATCGCTGCCAAGGGAATGGTCATCCCAGATGCCAACGTTAGGCATGAAAGAAGCAGCCCCCATATCAATCCATGAGATAACAAGGAACGCAGCTCCATCGTATTCCTGTAAACCTTCGTATTAAAGTCATGGCGCTCCCGTTTAACACGAAGATAGCCGATGAATAAACAATATGCAATCGAAATATAAAGCAAAGGATGCAAAAATAGTTTTCCTAATCCTATCATGCATGCAATCAGCCAATCCGTTGTCAATTTCTTTCCACCATCCTCAAAGGGTAATTAATCGTATGTGATATTCGTTCTTGTCAGTTACCTCCTATTCTATCAAAAATGTAACCTCCTTGCCTATCAAATGCAGAAAAAGTAGCATTATCGCAAGTTTGCCTCCCGCTCCTTTCATGCTGCCGATAGCTATGACCAAACGGGGAAAAGGCACCGCATCATGGAGGCGGCACCTTCTTTATCATTTCACTAAGTAATTCAAAGCGGTACGCAACTGAATATCATTATCTTCATCCTGGATTTTTTCCAGAATCGCACTTTCCAAATGGGCGGCGGTTTTCGCATCCAGCTTCCCTGTCACTTTCAGACCAAACTGCTTTTGAAATGCTTTTACTGCAATTTCCGTATTCCAATCATAATAGCCGTCCTCTCGTCCCGTTTCAAAACCAAGTCCCTTCAGAATGCTTTGGGCATATTGGATTTGTTCATCGTTCATGTCACGCTTCAGGACCCCTTCAACCGCAAGCTGATGAGCATTAAAGTAATCCGGCTGCTTGACTTTGATCGTCGGTTCGATCCCTTTTTTATGAATCCAATTCCCTGAAGGCGTCAGCCACTTATACAGTGTAAGTTTAATTTTACTTCCATCTCCCATCGGTACTGCCTGCTGCACGGTTCCTTTCCCGAAGGTCTTCTCCCCGACCAATGGATAGCCACCTGCCTCCTGCATCGCCCCAGCTAGGATTTCCGAGGCTGAAGCGCTCCCTTTATCCGTCAAGACTGCAATCGGATACGTTTTCGCTTTCTTAAGACTTGTAAAAAACGATTGCGTTTCTCCCGTTCTTTCCGCTATTTGCAAATATGGTTTGTCTTTGATGATGAACTCGCCAAGAATCGTTTCCACACTGGAAAGCAGCCCTCCTGGATTGCCGCGTACATCTATGACCAAGCCTTGAATCCCTTTCTTTTCTAACTGCTTCATCTTCTTTTTGAAATCTGCCGCCGTATTTTCAGAGAAAGTGGTTAACTCGATGTAGCCAATCTGCTCCCCGGCCACTTCTTTAACGGATGAAAATACAGTATCCAGTGGAATTTCCGCACGCACCATATTGAACTCTAGTGGATTGGAAACTCCTGCCCGCTTTACTTCCATTTTGACGGGAGAGCCCTTTTCACCACGGATTTTCAGGCGGGTTTCATATAAATCCAAGCCTTCCACACTCTCACCATTCACCTTAAGGATTTGATCCTTTGGCTTCAAACCCGCCTTTTCTGCAGGCGAATCCTTGTATGGAGATACGATGATCACCTTGCCATCCTCCATGCCGATTTCAGTACCGATCCCCTCGAACGAGGAATCCAAGGTTTCATTGAATTGTTTGGCGGTCTCCTTGTCCATATATACGGAATAAGGATCTTTCAAAGCTGATAGCATGCCTTGGATCGCACCTTCCACCAAACGGGAGCCATCGACCTGTTCGACATACTCACTAATGATCAAGCCATAAGCTTGTTCCACTTTTGCCCAATCCTTATCCTTGGATATGGCTGGGCTTTCATGCTTCGTTTCATTTTTGTCCTGGAGGCTTGTCCAATATAAGCCCCCCACTGCTCCAATGGCTAATGACATGATGATTGCTAGCGGAAGTACCCATTTTTTGACCATATTTATCCCCATTTCTGACCTGATATGTATTCCACTATATGTGGCTCTGGACAGGAATATTCCTTGAGGATATGGTTCATCATAAAAAAACAGACCAGGAATTCATCCAGGTCTGTTTTACCGCAGTTATACGGGGTATTAGTTAGGTATATAGTTTAAAGGATTGACAGCATTCGATTTGCTATAATTCCATGCGCCTTTATGTAGCTCGAAGTGTAAATGCTGTCCGAATGAATGGCCAGTGTTCCCCATGATGCCAACTTGCTGACCTTTGGCAACCACAGCGCCCTCACTTACTTGCCTGGAGCTTAAATGTGCATAAACCGTAGTCCATTGCTGTCCGCTGATTGAGTGGGTCACAAAGACGACGTTACC
Organism: Peribacillus muralis; assembly: GCF_001645685.2. NCBI lineage: Bacteria > Bacillati > Bacillota > Bacilli > Caryophanales > Bacillaceae > Peribacillus > Peribacillus muralis. The sequence continues at coordinate 4,593,630 of NZ_CP017080.1, forward strand.
GTACGAACTCGAGAAATAAGAACGGCTTACGATGCCATCGGCTGCCGCTACAACCGGAACCGTTCCACTGGCAGCAATATCAATGCCGGCATGTTGTTTATTCCAACGTTCTCCCATTGTGGAAGATACATATCCTGCACTAGGTCTAGTGAATGTACCCGAGGATACAGCAGGTACTGAACTTACACTTGCCGAAGAGTGGGAAGGTGCTGGCGCTGAACTGCTTTTTGCACTTGATCCCGATGAAGATTGTTGCTTGGATTGTGAAGCTTGGGATGCTGCTTTTGCTGCTTTTGCTGCTTGTGCCGCTTCCTGCTCTGCACGTTTCTTAGCTTCGGCTGCCGCTTTTTTACGAGCCGCTTCCAATTCTGCAAGACGTTGATGTTCTAAGCTGATTGCTGATTTGATGGCTTTTTCTTGAGCAGAAAGATTTGCCTTTTCTTCCTCTAAGCCCATCTTCTCGTCTTCATGCTTTTTAGTTTGTTCTTTCAGTTTCTTAACTAAAGCATCCTTTTCCTGCTTTTGCTGTTTTTGCTGCTTTTGAATTTCCAATAGCTCGACTTTTGCGACTTCTAGGCTTGCGAGTTTCGTTTCAACAGCATTTTGTTTTTCTTCAAGATCTTTTTTATCAAGCTCATGCTGCTTCAAAATATCCCGGTCGGCCTCGGCAATCGTCGCCACAGCTCCTACACGGTCCACTAAATCCCCAAAACTGGATGATCCGAATAGCACTTCAAGGTAATTGACATCCCCACCAGTCTCCTGAAAGGAAAGTGCCCGTTCCTTCAATACTTCATTACGTTTGGCGATCCGCTCTTTCAATACTTCAATCTCTTTTTTCAATGCTTCGATTTCTTTTTTCGTTTGAGTGATCTCAGCATTTTTAGCATCGATTTTTTTGTCGGATTCTGCAATTTTCGCTTCAATTGCATCGATTTGTTCTTCTGCGGTCATTTGCTTATCCTGAAGGTTATCGATTTTCTTCTCCGTGTCAGAAATGTTCGATTCTACACCTGAACGTTTTTCCTGAATCGATTCTTTCTGCTTTTCCAAATCCGATATGGACTCAGCATGAACGGATGGTACCGCCAGAAGGCTTCCCAACCCAATCATGATGGAAGCATTCATGGCAATAATATTTTTTTTCAACGTTTCATTTCCCCTTTCAATCCCGTCGCGTCTATTGCCTTGCAACGTCTCTCTATCTATACCAGCTTCTTTTTTAGAAAAAGGAGCCACTTTTATACTTTTAAGAATTTCCTGACGGACATCAAGCTTCCCCAGATTCCGATAACGGCACCTATCACGATGAGGATTGCCGAAACTTGATAAATAAATGGACTTGCCGGCAGCAGCTCAACGAATTTGAACGTAATCTGCGGTTGTGCATATTTATAAAGATTGTAATAGAGGACGGAAACCAGACCTATCGGCACGATTGAACCGAGTATTCCTAACCATAATCCCTCCAAGAAGAATGGCCAGCGGATGAATGTATTCGTTGCCCCTACCAATCTCATGATCTCGATTTCTTTTCTTCTAGCTACAATGGTGATTTTGATCGTATTCGAAATCAGGAACATAGCCGTGAATAGTAAGCCAACAATAAGGACGATCCCTATGTTCCTTGCAATATTCACGAAGCTGAATAGCTTCTCTACGTAGCCCTGTCCGTATTTGACGCTTTGAATATAATCAAAATCTTCGACCTTTTTTGCCACCTTGATGACATCTTGCGGAGATTTCGTCTTGATGATATAAACATCCCTTAAAGGGTTGTCCTGCTCAAACGGCTTAAAAGCATCACCATTATCACCTAAATCATCTATCAAATTCGTAAGTTCTTCATCTTTTGGAGAGAAAACGACCGATTCAATGCCATCCATCTCCGTAATTTTCTTTCCGATTGCCTTTATATCGTTTTCATTCGCCGCATTATCAATATGTGCGCGAACTTCAACATCATTTTCCACATTTCCCGCGATATGATTTAAATTCATCATGAGCACTAAAAAGACGCCAACCAATGTTAGAGTGACCGTTACCGCACTTACTGAAGCGAACGTCATCCATCCATTACGGCCGATATTTTTAAAACTTTCACGGAAGTGACGGCTCAATGTTCTAAATTTCATATCCGTAATCACCTCGATGTTCATCGCGAACTATTTTTCCACTTTCTATGGCAATGACCCGTCGTTTGATATTGTTGACGATGTCCCTATTATGCGTGGCCATGACTAGCGTCGTTCCGCGTTTATTTATTTCTTCAAATATGTTCATGATTTCCCAAGATGTTTCGGGATCAAGATTCCCTGTTGGCTCATCGGCTATGACGACCTTCGGATCATTTACGATCGACCGGGCAATCGCAACCCTCTGCTGTTCTCCCCCAGATAACTCGGAAGGCAGCATTCTCGCTTTATGTTTAATGCCAACGAGATCGAGGACTTCCATGACTCTCTTTTTGATTTCTTCCGGTTCCTTTTCGATGACTTCCATTGCAAATGCCACGTTTTCATACGCTGTGAATGTTTGAAGGAGTTTAAAATCCTGGAATACCATACCGATATTGCGGCGGAATAGAGGAACTTTCGAATTGCGGATACTTGGCAGGCTAAGTCCATTGACCAAGATATTCCCACTAGTCGGCTTTTCTTCCCTATACATCATTTTGATGAAGGTCGATTTTCCGGCACCGCTCGGTCCTACTACATAAACGAATTCGCCCGGCTTTATTTTTACGTTGATCCCATTGATGGCAATGACGCCATTTGGGTATGTCTTTTTCACATCTATCATTTCTATCATTTCAAAACCACCTAATTTGCTTGAATTATCACTATGTAATTGCAGCTTTTTCGACAATTTCCACTGAATTCTGACAGGAATCGCTCTTACTTGAGCACAGACACATTATAACATCAAATTTTGTCAAATTAATCATTAATAATATTACAGTTTCATTTCAGTCAGTCATATAACAGCACCTGCGTAATATTCCCAGAAATTGTTTGGTAGATAAAGGGTTACATAAGAGGTAATTCGGGGATTTATAATGGCATGCAAAATAAAACGTCCTGCTGCTGCAGAACGTTTTGGCGATCGATTACTTATGTTCAGCAAGCCATTCAGCGACCATGCTGGCTTCTTTGCCTTTGATGATTTCCTTTGGCATTGCTCCTTGCCCATTAGCAATGACCTTTTCGATATCAGCCTTCGTCAGCTTCGCGCCGACCTTCGTTAAGTTTGGTCCAACGCCACCCTCGAGATTGACAGCGTGGCAGCTTGAACATTTGTTTTCATAAATCTTGGCGGCATCACCGGCTCCTGCCGTTGTCGTTTCGCTGCCCTCACCTGCAGGCTCTTTATCCGAAGCATCATCGTTCCCGCCACATGCAGCCAATGCCAAAGAAGTCCCCAACAATAAGGCCATCCATTTCATCTTCATTGAACTACCCCCTCTTCGTATTACCAATACAAGAACATTATACCAATGTCACTCCAGTTTAAAACCCTCCCCCAGCACTTCCGATGCATCCATGACGATTACAAACGCTTTAGGATCAACGATTTTCACCAATTGTTTCAATTTGGTGAATTCGGACTGGTCTATTACACACAGCATGATTGGGCGGGTGTCATCCGTATACCCGCCATAGCCGGATATCCCCGTTACGCCTCGGTCCAGCTCATGTAAGATGGCATCCCTTACATCCCGTTCATTATTCGTGATGATGAGTGCCATCTTGGATCGGTTCAATCCTACTTGGACAAGATCGATCGTTTTACTTGTCACATACAAGCCAATCAACGCATAAAGCCCTTTTTCAATATCAAAAACGATCGCGGCACTCAACACGATGATGCCATCGATAATGGCAACACAGGTCCCTAAAGACAAATGGGCATACTTGTGGAAAATCTGCGCAGCCAGATCGGTGCCTCCTGTGCTGCCCTTCCCACGAAAGACAATCCCAAGGCCAAGGCCGACCATCAATCCCCCGCAAATGGAACCGAGTAGAGCATCATTCGTCCATGCAGACCAATCCTTTGTCAGAAATACGACAAGAGGCAAAAACAAGGTACCAATCAAGCTTTTGGCACCAAAATGCTTTCCAAGAATGATGAGTCCCGCAATGAATAGCGGGATATTGAACCCCCACAGCACATAGGCTGGCTCCCAGCCGAGAGTGGACCTGAGGATCGTACTGATCCCGCTGACTCCGCCCGATGCAATTTGGTTGGGCAGTAAGAAGACATTAAAACCGATGGCAATTATGGCCGAGCCCACAATTACCAGTCCATATTCAATTAACTTTTGCATAATGGGCGGCTTCGGCTCCCTGTATCTTTTTCGCATTCTTCATTGTCTCCTCAAACCATCATTCATTATTATGTAGTATTGGCCGAACGTATTATCGTATTCCTTATCTTATCCTGTAAAGATCAGCCAGAGTGCGAGCTTTGAGGAAAAGGCAGTCATGATTTCATAATAAAAGCCGGACCTCAGAACGGGTCCGGCCATCATATCTTATAATTTTGAACGCAAGTACGCATCGATGAACATATCAATATCCCCATCCATGACCGCACCCAAGTTTCCGGTCTCCGCACTTGTACGGTGATCTTTAACCATGGAATACGGATGGAAAACATAAGAACGAATTTGGCTTCCCCAGCCAATTTCCTTTTGCTCACCGCGGATTTCATCCAGATCCGCTTGTTGCTGTTCAATTTCACGTTGATACAATTTGGCTTTAAGCATATTCATCGCTTGAGCCTTATTCTTGATTTGCGATCTTTCGTTTTGGCACGTAACTACCGTATTGGTAGGTAAATGGGTGATACGGACTGCCGAGTCGGTCGTATTGATATGCTGACCGCCAGCACCGCTTGCCCTGTACGTATCGACCTTCAGATCCTCCGTACGTATCTCGATATTGATCGTTTCATCGAATTCCGGCATGACTTCACACGAAACGAAGGATGTATGGCGTCGCCCTGATGAATCGAAAGGTGAAATGCGAACAAGACGGTGAACGCCTTTTTCCGCTTTCAAGTATCCGTAGGCGTTATGCCCTTTGAAAAGCAGGGTGACACTCTTGATTCCAGCTTCATCACCTGGAAGGTAATCAAGGGTTTCCACTTTGAAGCCTCTTTTTTCTCCCCATCTTGTATACATGCGCAGCAGCATCGAACCCCAATCCTGGGATTCCGTTCCGCCTGCACCAGGATGCAGTTCAAGAATGGCATTCTTCGAATCATATTCTTCGCTTAAAAGTAGCTGCAGTTCGAATTCATTCATTTTTTGTGAAAGGATCGTGATTTCTTCTTCAAGCTCTGCCAAAAGTTCGGCATCATTCTCTTCTTTCACTAACTCATACGTCAAATCCAGGTTTTCGTATGATTCATTCAAATCAGCCAGCTGGGTTACTTGCTCCTTCAATGCATTCGTTTCATTGATGACAGTCTGCGCCTTTTGCTGATCGTTCCAAAAGTCAGGGTGTGTCATCTCATTTTCAAGCTGAGCGATTCGTGCCTCTTTTTCATCTAAGTCAAAGAGACCCCCTAAAGTCCGTTAATCGTTGCGCTGTCCGTTCAAGTTCATTTCTTATTTCTCCTAATTCCATTTCCATTCACCTCATTAAGTATGTTAAAAAAATCCCTGCAGAGGGATTCGCCTCAGTACAAATAAACCTCTTCAAACTATATGCAACTATACAACTTTATGCAAACGAAACATGAAAAGAGGCGGCAAGCCTGACACTTGACCGTCCCTTAATCATTATACACCTAATATTAACCTACACTGCCATGGCAATTCTTATATTTTTTCCCACTGCCGCATGGGCATAGCGTGTTTCGCCCAACTTCATCCTTTTTACGGGCCGGTGCCTTTTTCACTTTACCGCCGTCTTCTTCCTTCGGGTTTACCGCTTGTCCTTTTATGACTTCCTTCCGCTCCAGGTTGTTGCGGATCTCGGCTTTCATAATGTATTTAGCGACTTCGTCCTCCATCGAGGCTATCATCGCCTCAAACATGGCAAAGCCCTCTGATTGATATTCACGAAGCGGATCGATCTGACCATAAGCACGAAGGTGAATCCCTTGACGCAATTGCTCCATTGCATCGATATGATCCATCCATTTGCTGTCGACCGCACGAAGAACGATGACCTTTTCGAATTCACGCATTTGCTCTTCGGATAGCTCATCTTCTTTTTGGTCATAGTCATTTTTCACTTTGGCTAAAATGTATTCAACCAATTCAGCCTCATTTTTTTCTTCTAAATCGGCAATAGTGATCGATCCCTCATCGAATAAGTTACCATTCAAGTAATCGACCAGTCCTTGCAGGTTCCAGCCTTCCTCATCACCCATCGGTGCGAATGCCCCCACATTGCGCTGGATGGAGGCCGCTATCATCGTTTCGACGATTTCACGTAAATTTTCGCTTTCCATCACATCGAAGCGCTGTTTATAGATGATTTCCCGTTGTTGACGAAGGACATCATCATATTGCAGTAATTGCTTACGTGAATCGAAGTTATTGCCTTCCACCCGTTTCTGGGCAGATTCAACGGCTCTCGTCACCATCTTGCTTTGAATTGGCTGGGAATCATCCATACCGAGGCGTGTCATCATATTCTTCATATTATCGGAGCCGAAACGGCGCATCAATTCATCTTCCATCGATAAGTAGAATTGTGTGACCCCAGGATCTCCCTGACGGCCCGAACGACCGCGCAGCTGGTTATCGATGCGCCTGCTTTCATGACGCTCAGTACCGATGACAGCAAGGCCGCCGAGCTCCTTGACACCTTCTCCAAGCTTGATATCCGTACCACGGCCAGCCATGTTCGTGGCGATTGTAACGGAACCTTGATTACCTGCATTGGCAATGATTTCCGCTTCACGTTCATGATTCTTCGCGTTCAAGACGTCGTGAGGGATTCCCTTTTTAGATAAATAGGCTGAAATGACTTCAGACGTTTCAATTGCAACCGTTCCGACAAGCACAGGCTGCCCCATGGCATGCCTTTCGGCGATGTCCTCGACAACTGCCCGGAATTTTCCATCGGTGGAGGCGTAAATAAGATCGGCACGGTCATCCCTTATGATATTCCTGTTTGTCGGGATGGCGATGACATTCATATTATAGATATTGCGGAATTCCTCTTCCTCCGTTTTGGCAGTACCAGTCATACCGGAAAGTTTTTCGTACATCCGGAAATAATTCTGGAACGTGATCGTCGCAAGAGTCATGCTTTCATTTTGAATTTCAAGCCCCTCTTTCGCTTCGATCGCCTGGTGGAGGCCTTCACTGTAACGACGCCCTTTCATCAAACGGCCAGTGAATTGATCGACGATGACGATCTCGCCTTCCTGAACGACATAATCCACATCCAAATGCATGGAAACATGCGCCTTCAATGCCTGGTTGATATGATGATTCAAAGTAACGTGGCTAATATCAAATAAATTATCGATATTGAACGCTTTTTCGGCTCGGTTCATGCCTTCTTCTGTCAGCTGTACGCCCTTTGTCTTTTCATCATACGTATAATCCTTTTCCTTTTGCAGCGTTCTGACAAACGCATTGGCCTGGATATAAAGCTGGGCCGATTTTTGTGCGGAACCCGATATGATCAACGGCGTTCTCGCTTCATCAATCAAGATGGAATCGACTTCATCAATGACCGCAAAATGCAAGGGCCGTTGAACCATTTGTTCTTTATATAACACCATATTGTCACGCAGGTAATCAAAACCTAATTCATTATTCGTACTATACGTAACATCGGCATTATACGCCTCTTGTTTTTCTTCCTTTGAATGGCTGTTCAAGTTCAAGCCGACTGTCAAACCAAGGAATTCAAACAACACCCCCATCTCGGAAGCATCACGGTGTGCCAAGTATTCATTGACTGTAACGACATGTACACCTTTACCAGTAAGCGCGTTTAAATAAACCGGCATGGTGGATGTTAAGGTTTTACCTTCCCCAGTTTTCATCTCTGAGATATTCCCATCATGAAGAGATGCCCCGCCCATGATCTGAACGCGGTAAGGATATAGGCCAAGAGCACGCTTCGCCCCTTCTCGTGCTACCGCAAAAGCCTCTACGAGCAGGTCATCGACGGTTTCCCCGTTTTGGTAGCGCCCTTTAAACTCCTCCGTTTTGGCACGCAGCTGTTCATCCGATAAGGCAGCCGTCCCATCGGCCAAGGCTTCCACTTGGTCGGCAATTTTTTCCAGGCGTTTAATTTCTCGCTTATTCGGATCAAAAACTTTATTTAATATATTAAGCATTCAATAACGCTCCTCTATTATGGTAATGATCGTTCATTGACAAATTCATATAAGTAAGAAGAAATGTAACTTCTATTATTCCCAATCCACGCTTAATTTTACCACTTCTATCCTAGAGGTACAACTTCATATGACTGCATGCCTTTATACCTGAATTCAATTCTTGCGAAAAACAATGGATTAATGATGAGTAAAACTGTTAAAATAAAAGGAAGTATAAATCATTAAATGGAACTCCCCACTATCCCAAGTGCAAATGTGAATGATACATAACCTTCCACCACTAGATGCTGACCAGGCCCTAGTGATAGCTGCCAAGGAAATGCAACCAGGTTTCATGTTTGAATTTTTAAAAGGTGGGCTACTAACAAGTAGAAGATAAATAGAACATGTTTCGAGGTGGTATTATGATTGGTGAACGTGTAAAAAAACTGCGTGAAGAAAAAAAGATGTCAATGACTGAACTAGCCGATAAAGCCGGGGTGGCGAAGTCTTACTTAAGTTCGTTAGAGCGTAACTTACAAACGAATCCTTCTATTCAATTTCTCGAAAAGATCTCCGCCGTACTTAACATTCCTGTTGATGCCCTCCTTTACGATGCACCAAATAAGGAAGCCTTGGATAATGATTGGATGAAAATCGTTGAGGAAGCCATGAAATCAGGTGTTTCGAAGCAACAATTCAGGGAATTCATCGAGTTTAATAAATGGAGAAAAGATAAAGAATAGTAGAAGTTCATTGGTCTACCTACATAATCCTGAAGTAAACAGTATGAAAAAAGCTAGACTTGCTGAAATCTAATGGGAATAATTAGCCCTATAAACAGCTTTGTACACACCGCTGTTTATAGGGGGTTTAAGGCAATTAGCTTCCATTCCTCTCCTCTAACTGAAGCTCAAGGCATTTCCGTTCAAAAAAAGCACTTATCTCCTCTTTTTTAAAACCCAAGCTTCGTGCTTCTGATATTAAATCCACCCATTCTTGATCCATTTCCATTTTAGCCACCTCTTCTACCTCCTAAAATACCTTTGTATTTCAGGCAGACCAGCCATCTTAGTCGAGCGGACCTTAGACCTGTGCCTTTGCGCCCCTATCTTTCAATAAGTTTGCCTTTGTCGTGGTACTAATTACCAAATACATTGCTTGTTAAACCTATTATACCGGATACTTGCACCATATAATGTAATATTATGTCGCTAAATGAGCAAAATGTAAAAAATTTTATCCGACAAAATATTACAATATTGAGAAAATTCAAGATCTCCTTCAACTTCTCCTGTTTATGAAATAAAAAATATTGCTCTTCCTATTCAGTGGACTTTTTCTATTGACTCTCTCCAGCACTAGCGGATCCAAGGCTTTTTGCAAAGTCAGGTCATCACCGCAGGTTGGGCAAAGCCACTGTCCATATTCTGCACTGCTAAAAGAAGCCCGATGGCATTTATGGCAATTCTTTTGATACAAAATATCCAGCCCCCTGCACCATGATCAAATTGTTTTTTATAAATAACTTTATGTTCTTTATAAAGAACCACAATTTGAGTATAGTACAAAAGCAAGATCCATTAAAATAGGTATAATTAACTATTTATCTCATTAAAGAACGAATTTTGTTCTTTAAACAAAACATATCATTGCCTGGACTACCATGAAGAATAGCCCCTATCAATATCTATCAACATGCAAAAAAGCACAACCCAATGGCTGGGCTGTGCTTTAATTCATAGTTTCAAATTTAGCTAGGTTCAATCAAGCCGTAGCGCCCATCTTTACGACGGTATACGACATTCGTTGTGTTAGTATCTGCATTCGTGTAAACGAAGAAGCTATGACCAAGCATATTCATTTGCAAAATCGCTTCTTCACTGTCCATTGGCTTCAAATCGAAGCGCTTATTGCGGACCACTTCAACATCATCATCATCTTGGAATTCATCGACCATTTCGTCAACGTCCGTATTGAAAGCAAATGCTTCAGGAGTCGTTGATAAGTTGTTTCTGAATTTACGATTGACCTTCGTTTTATGTTTACGAATTTGGCGTTCAAGCTTATCATTGATCAAGTCAATGGCAGCATACATATCCGCATTTTCCTCTTCAGCACGAAGAACCAAATTCTGCATAGGAATCGTCACTTCGACCTTGGATGTATTATTGTTCACTTTCAAATTAACTAACACATTTGCATCTGGTGTATTGTTAAAATATCGTTCTAACTTGCCAATTTTCTTTTCGACGTATTCTCGAATTGCTGGAGTTACCTCAATGTTTTCACCGCGTACGTTGTAATTCATAAAGTGAGTCCTCCTTAAATTAAGACTATAACAGTTAGATTCTACAATACCCCTCCTGGTTCCTTTAGAAACATATCATGCAATATGTCGAAATTATGAAACAATTGTCGGAAGGTTTTTGAAAGGGTTGATGTCTTCCCTACATTCATTATAACAAATGGCTAGCGATAAAGAAAAAATTAAGCACGGATTATTTACAGAAAATTTATAAAATCTTAACTCAAAAAAGCCGTTTGGACTCCAAACGGCAGGGTAATCAATTTCTTTTATCGTAGAACATGCCATCGATCGATAGACTCTCATATGGGTTCGTATATTTATTGGAGGACTTTTTCTTTTTGTTTATTTCCTGGATGTCCCGCTGTATTTCCTGTTTTTGAAGCATAAGCAGGCTGTCGACCTGTTGATTAAGCAGCATGGTCCTGCGGCCTAACTGCTGCTCTACAGCAGTAAAAGGCGGCTTGATTTGTGCGAGGACTTCATCCCTTCGGTCAATCAGCTCGGTGATCTTTCTTATTTTGTCCTCACGTTCTGCGTTCGTCATATCTTCCAGAACGGCAAGTAATTCGGCAGTCAAGTCGTGAAAGGCTTGTATCATTACACTTGCCCGCTTTGGCTGAATTGTTTTTTCCGATTGATCTGAATGACTTCCTTCCACGTATCACGGAAGTCGCTGACAAGTACTTCCACCTCGTCCAAGGCAGCAACATCATTTTTCATATTCGCCTCAATCAGGCGTCGATTCATGAAGTCATATAGACTCATCATTTCCTTGGATACCTCGACATCCATGTTCAGCGTCACCATCAATTCATGGATGATGTTTTGCGCCTTGATGATGTTCGTGTTTTTCGCTTCGATATTCCCTGCTTCTATGGCCTTCCGCCCAAGCATGATGAACTTCAGGCAGCCATTGTAAAGCATCAATGTCAGCTCTCCTGGCGACGCTGTATTGACCGAATTTTGTTGATACGATTGATAGGGATTATTAATCGCCATATTTATCTTCCTCTCCCGCTTGCCTTAACTAAAATAAGATGCTAACGATGAACTTTGGCTGTTCGCCTTTTGAATCGCCTTTTCCATGGCCGTGAATTGACTGTAATAGCGAGATTCCAGCTTCGTTAACTTCGCTTCGAACGCTGAAATCCTCGTATCCAGCCCATTGACCATTTTCCCAATGGTAAAATTGTTATTCACATATCCAGCCTTCCCCGCTTTTTCGGTGATGACCTTCATGGAAGATTGTATATCATCACGCAAACGGCGTGCCAACCCTTTTTCGGCTTTCCCCGTTCCATCAGCCATGAACATATTATAAATTGCATTCGGATCCTCACTGATCGCCGCCCGAAGCTTGTCCTCGTCGATCGTTAGTTTGCCGCCCTCCAAGTAATTCTTGGTCGTCGTTATGCCAATACTGCTGAGATTGTTCTTTCCCGTAACCCCATCCACAGCCGTGTATAGGGAGGATCTCATCGTGGTCAAGAGGCTTTTAAGGGTCGAATCGCTTTTTAATGTTCCACTTTTCGCCTTCTCTTCCCATAGCTTCACTTCATCCTCCGTCATTTCCTTCTTTTGCTCGGCAGTCAGCGGAGTGAAAGAGCGATATTTCGCTTCACCTGTTTTATCCTGGACTTTTTTTATGATTTCGTTGTATTTGTTCACGAACTGCGTCACCGTGTCCAAAATCGCATCCACATCAGCGTTGGAAGAGAATGTGACGGTCTCGGCCGTTTTCTGCTTTACCGTTATTTCCGCTCCATTGATTTGGAACGTATTCGAAGGACGGGAAATGTCCAGGCCATTATACGTAATGGATGCATTTTCCCCTTTTGTGCCGCCAGCTTCTTCATTGTTGCTGCTCAGTTTTAACGCAGCAAAAAAATCCCCGCTGCCCCCAAGTTTAATTTCAGGGCCATCCTTTACATCCCCCGTATTTTTAGCGGTGATTGAAAAGTTTTGCGAATTTTGATCAAAAAACAGCGTGACTCCCGAGTTGGCATTAATTTTATTGATGACGCTCTCCAGCGTATCATCGGCATTAAGCGTAAGGGTGTACGGCTTTACCGAGGTTACTCCGTCCTTGACTTCCGTATCGAATCCACCCTCTTTATTTGGAGCTTGTATCGTAATCTCCTGAGGCGCCGTGATGCCCAAATCCGACAGTTTCTTTTTCGCGTCCGTAACAGCCGACTTTTCCGTACTGGTCATCGTTGCTGCCTTGGCAAGACTGTTGACCTTGATATTTCCTGTAAAGTCACTTGCCGAACTTATATTTTTCACGGATATGGCATCTGGATTCGAAACCGATACCTTCTTTTTAATGAAGGAGGACTGCTTTCCAATCCCATCCCGGATGAGCGTATCCAATTCCGATAAAGCAGTATTGATCGAGCGGTAATCATCGCGCTGCCACTCGGAGTATTGCTTTTTCTGTGTCAATTTATCCAAAGGCACCCGTTCCGCCTGCATCATGCTTTTAACTAATTCATCAATATCCATTCCACTTGCCAAACCACTGATTCTTACCACAATACATCACCCGCTTATATTTTTTCATCCACCATTATGCCGACAAACTCCGTCATTGCCGCATAGAAATCCAATAATTTCTTAGGCGGAATCTCCCTGATCGTCTCATCGGTAACATCATCCACTACCTTGACATAATACTCATTAAGCTTTTCATGATACTCAAAGCGAACCGCCGTATGTGTCGGGTTCAGGAAGGTGTTTAAGCTCTCCACCACTTCTTGAACCTTTTCCTTTGTAGGCTGACTGCTTTCCACACTTTGCTCTGAATAAGCTAGCGTATTCATTTCACGCTGATAATAAGAACTGATTCCATCCGAGATGGCCGTTCTGAGTTGTGAGGAAAGAATATTCGTGGACAAACTCTCCAGCATCTAAATAGCCCCCAATATGATGTCTTTAGTTTTTATATCGGTTCTGAAATTGAACTTTACAGTGTTCATACAAAGGTTTTATCATTATATAGAGAACAAACATTCTGTTCCGAAAGGAGATAACATGATAAAAAAGGAAGTAGAGGAAAGGATTTCAGACTTTTATTAAGGAGGTGTCCATGATGATGCTTACTGAAATTCAAAGAAATGTATTATACGCAAGCATAATAAGTGACGGGGAAATCACGAAAATTTATAAAAATAGCAGGAGAAAGAACAATAGCTATCGAGAGCACTACGGTATATCTCAAGAAGAGTACCGAAAATGGAAAGTCGCCTTCTTTGATGGGCTATTGTATATCACTCCGGCAAGCCAATATGTACGTTCCGCATCTTTAGAATTATTAACCAATTTATTCCCTCATTTTTACAGAAAAGATGGAACTAAATATCTTCCCTTCACTTTAATCAAAAATTGTCTATTACCACATTTCATAGCTATTCTATACATGGATGATGGCTCTTTAAGCATTTCATTTAGGGTGAATCATAATAAGAGAATCATCTACCTCACACCTCATATTTACCTATACCTTCAGTGTTATCGTAAGGAAGAATTAGAGAAGTTAAAGGACCATATTTTCACCACCTATGAATTATCTTTTAGACTGAGTGCTCGTAAGGATGGACATGGATTCATTCTAAAAACCACTTCTGTTAAAGAAACGTTTCGTTTCCTTGAACTAATCGAACCTGTGGCTACAACCTGTTCTTCTATGTTATACAAAACCTCTTGGGATTTTAGATATCAAAAATAAGTAATTAAATGGAAATCGAAGTATCCTGACTACACGGTTGTTACCAGCAGTTCCGATCGGTCTAAACCTTATTCTCCAGATGAAATCAAATTATTAAATCACCTCAAAGAAATTGGATACTCGACAAATGAAATAGCAAAGGTGCTAAAAAGAAGTTATTGGTCCGTTACTTACAAATGGAAAGATATTAAAAAACGAAACTAACACCACTTCTTGATAGCATTCCACACAAAATGATAATATCTATCCGTTTGTTTTATAGAAAAAAAGAGACCCTAGCAAAACTAGAGTCTCTTTCACGTTATTAACGAAGAAGTTGTAAAACTCCTTGTGGTTGTTGGTTCGCTTGCTTTGCGACTATGTCTTTCGAGCATAGAATAGACTATATCTTCACCCTTAACTTAATAAGGGGCTGGGCACTTCGAATGGCTGCTGCCACCCTACGGATTTCATGGTCATAGCTTTAGCCTTAGACTGTATATCCTAGTCGTTGAACCTTCTCCAGAGTTTCCTCAAAGGAGCTTGGCTGCTGATTGTCCATTGTGTCATCTCCATCATTTTCAGACCATCACGCTTACCGTTTCCAGTTACGTTGTGGTTGATAGAGCTTTAGGAAGTTCCAGCAATTCACCCAGTCATCCTTTTATCCATTACTGGATAAAACGCCCTTCAAATTTACCTTAGAAGTTGTAAAACTCCTTGAGGTGCGGAATTTGCTTGAGCCAACATTGCTTGTGAAGCTTGTGCCAAGATGGAGTTTTTAGTTTGCTCCATCATTGTTTTAGCCATATCTGTGTCACGTACACGTGATTCAGCAGCAGTCAGGTTTTCAGAAGAAGTACCTAAGTTGTTGATTGTGTGCTCTAAACGGTTTTGGTTAGCACCTAATTTAGAACGCTCTGCAGAAACTGTGTCAATTGCAGATTGGATTTTCGTGATAGCAGCTGATGCGTTTTTAGCATTAGAAACATCAAGACCAGATTCAACGCCTGTAGAATCAGTTCCATTGCTTACACTTGTTTCAGTAGTGAACCCTGCTCCAGTACCTGTCAATCCAAGAGCGCTTGCACGCATGTCACCAATTTCAAGAGTCAGGCTTTGGTTTTCGTTAGCACCGATTTGGAATTGAAGTCCTGCGCCATCAGCTTTTCCTTCTGTTGTAGCAACAGTTTTGTTTGTAACACCTGTTCCGCCAGCAAGATCAGCTTTTAAGGTTGTATCCTCACCTTTTGATTTCGCTGTAATTTCCACTTGTCCACCTGTCACAGTAACATCGTATTTAGCATTTAAATCCGCATCGCCTGTGATAGCTGTTTTGATAGCTGTAGCTGTAGTATCCGCATCAGTAGCAAAGTTTACTGTCTTACCTAAAACATTTACAGATCCTGCTGTCATTCCAGTTAGATCAAATTCAACCTTTGCTGAATTTCCAGTAGTGCTAGAATCTTTAGCACCATTCAATAACTTCTGAGTATTGAACTCAGTCGTGTTACCGATACGGTTGATTTCAGATGTTAGGGAATCCATTTCTTTTTGGATTTCGCCGCGGTCGTTTGTTGTATTAGTATCTGTTGATGCTTGAGTAGCAAGTTCACGCATGCGTTGAAGGATGTCAGTCGTTTCGTTTAATGCACCTTCAGCAGTTTGGATTAGAGAGATCGCATCTTGTGAGTTACGGGAAGCTTGATCCAATCCGCGGATTTGTCCACGCATTTTTTCAGAGATTGCTAGACCAGCTGCATCGTCACCAGCACGGTTGATACGCATACCAGAAGCTAGTTTCTCCATTGATTTGGATTGAGCGTTTGTAGCACTTGATAATTGACGGTGTGTGTTAAGAGCTGAAATATTGTGATTGATGATCATTTATGTTTCCTCCTTGAGTTTTAAGTTCCCACATCCATGTGGTTCATCACGGTGGGCAGTGAATAAGTCGGCCGCCTATATCACAGCCCATCGTTGTATAGTTAATATCGACCTGCTTCGAAACATATTTAGCGGATTTTACGATTTTTTCTTGAAATACTCATTTATGTTTTGCAGCAGATGTGATTCCGTTTGAGTGGCCTCACTATTTTCCTGCTGGATCGATAGATAGATTTCCTTTCTATGGATCTCGACGTTTTTCGGGGCATTGATGCCGAGCTTTATCTGTTCTCCCTCAATCGAGAGGATCGTGATTTCGATATCATCGCCGATCATGATCGCTTCATTGGGCTTTCTCGTCAATACAAGCATCATTTCGCCCCCTGTTCTGCCGGAGGCTCGAACAGCTTATGCTTCGTTCGGTAATCAGTTCCGGTCAGGATGTATTGCTTACCGCTTTTTTTTGATCCATTTATGATGACGGGCGCCTGAAGGTTCGCTGTCGTTTCATTGAAGGGGTCAGAAATCGTCAAGATCACGAACGTAAGGACATCCTGCTCCGTTTTTATTTGTAAAAGCTCGAGCACTTCATCCGTAAGCTTCACTTCGTAATCGGGAAATACATCAAAAGGATTCGTGACAATGAAGGCAATCTCTTTTGTTTTGGTAGATTGCAGGACGAAAAAGGGGGTGTCATCCAATGTAAGCAGGCAAAACTGCTTTTCTTCCAAAAAGCCCGGCAGCCCGCTTTCGAATCGATAAATCTCTTCTGCCACCAATTCAATTTCGCCATGAAATTTCGTTTGTACATTCATCTTTGTTTTCACTCACCTGTCTCTTCTGGATATAAATTAATGAAATCAATATCCAGCGTATTTTTTTGAAGGATGTCCAAATTGACACTGCCCGGTGTGTAAGTATGTTCCGGCCTGTAGATCTGGGCATCAATGATCGGTTTTTGGGCGGTTGCCTTTATCTCCACTTGCGCCGGCTCGTAGTCAAGCTTCACGCTGAAATAAGAGGGTAACCAGCCAAGGTTGAATTGCTTTTCCGCCCCTTTGCTGTTTTGCTTGGCCTGATCGGCGAGCGGACTGCCGCCTCTTTCTATGTGCCTCAGCTCCGTCCCCTGCTGTGAGCGTCGAGCCATGCCTGCGAGCCAATCCTGGTATCCTTGCTGGGCGAATTCCTCCACTCGCTTAGAGAGGCTTTTCAAATCCATTTCCTCCCTGGCCTTTGTCTGATCGATCGTCAGCTTGCCTCGGTTCGTGTGGATTTCCAAAATGGCCTGCGGCTGTTCGATCGATTGGACCGCTGCCTTTTGTTCAATTTGCTGTACAGGCTGTTCGATATCCAACCCAATCTTCATCGGGGTGGATTGCAATCTAATTTGCGGAATCTGCATCATCAACACTCCTTATAAAAAAAAGCTATCCATTTAAGAATAGCTTAGCGTAGAAAATCCAATAAACTCGGTTGCATGATTTTTGCCCCAATGCTTAATGCGGCACTATGAATGCTTTCCTGGGTCGTTAAATCCATGATCGCTTTTTCGATATCGACATCCTCGTTTTTTGAAAGGATCGAGGTAGCAAAAACCTCCTGCTGCTTGAGACGGTCCGTCATCAGCTCAATCCGGTTTTGCCTGGCGCCGACCTGGGCCTGCATGCCCAAGAAGGTATTGATCGTTTCGTCAAGCCCTTTAAGCGTGCTGGTCACATCGCCGCCGCTTTCCAGTGCAGCGATCGTTTTGTCGATGCTCCCGCCATTTGCAAGCGCTTCTCCAAAAACCTTCGAGCCGTCCGTGTTGATTTTCAAGGAAATCCCCGAAAACACCTCAAGGTTTATATCCCCTTTGCCATATACGATATTCCCATTCGCGTCTTTAACGGAAGATGGCTTCACATTCGTATCCTGACCGTTGAAAATATACTTACCGCCGATCTGTGTGTCACCGAGGGTGATGAGATGTTCCTTCAATTGCTTGATTTCCTCTGAAATGTTTTTCGATTGATCTCCTTCGTACGTGCCATTGCTTCCTTGAACCGTTATCTCCCGAATTCGCTGCATCGTGGAGACCGCTTCAGAAATCGTATCATCCGTACTGTCGATCCAATTCGTCGCCTCGGAAATATTGCTCTGATACTGTCCGATTTGATTCAGGTTCGTCCGGTACCCCATCCCCATCATGGCCGCGACCGGATCGTCGGATGGTTTGGAGAATTTCTTTTGAGAGGAAACCTGCTCTTGCAGCTTGGCCATCTTTTCGTAGCTGCCGCTTAAATTGGTTAACATATTATTGGTTAGCATCGATTGCGTTACCCGCATGTTCGTTCACTCCTCTTATCGGCCTACCGTGCCCATTCCGTTGATGATTTTATCGAGCATTTCATCCATCATCGTCATCATCCTCGCAGAAGCATTGTACGCCTGCTGGAATTTGATCATGTCGGTCATTTCTTCATCTAGTGAAACGGAGCTGACGGAATCCCTATTTTGATTGACGGAAGTGGCAAGCACAACCGAGTTGGACAGGTTCTTTTGGGCGCTTTGGGAATCGACACCAAGCTTGCCGATGATACCGGCATAATACGTGTCGAAGCTTCCCGTCAATTCTTTTGAATTTTGGTCCTTCGTCGAGTACTCACTGAACGCCTTCTTTTTCAGGTCTGCCAGAAGTTTGGCATTTTCGTTATCGCCGGATGCGCCGCCGCTTTTACCGCCTGCAGCAATTTTGGAAGGGTCCTTTATGATCTCACTGTTCACCTTGATGCTTTGGGCAGCACTCTTGCCTGGCTCTATCTCGAAGAAGTTCAGGGCGGAATTGCTGCCCTCGCCCAATGCATATCCTTGTTTGTGGATGGCATTGAACTCATTCACGAAGGCAGCCGTCATATTATCGAGCTTTTTCAGCATATCGGGATAAGCTCCGCCGATCGTTCCGTCAGCCTTTTTATATCCGAAGCTGTTGATCAAGCCGGATAATTCACCTGAAAACTTGTAGTCCGTCAATGTTTTTGAGCCGACTTTCACTCCATCGACCATACCTGTCGTTTTGTCATAGCTGACTTCCACTTTCGATGTGGCCACCATTCCGGTTTGGTTAACGCTTACTAGATTGATGGGCGGCTTATAGGAAGAACCGTCCTCCTGCATCAATTCGATATTGTACAGTCCTGTAGCTACATCGCTTGCCCTTCCGTAGTCCGTCGGTATGACATTCTGCACTTTTATGCTGACAAGCTGTGAAAGGTTATCAACAAGAACATCACGTTTATCATAGAGGTCGTTGGGGATATAGCCATGCGGCTCGACCTTGCTGATTTGTTGGTTAAGCTGGTCGATGCTGCTGATGAGCGTGTTGATTTCGTTCGCTTTGACGTTGATTTGATTTCCGATATCCGTTTGGACGCTCGTAAGCGAGTTATAGTAGTAGTTCAAGGTATCTGCAACCATGACCCCTGTCGAGGCAACGACTTCGCGCGCACCGGAGTTTTCCGTGTTCGCCGTCAACCCTTGGAGTGAATTCCAGAACTTCTCCATCGTGGCAGCCAATCCGCTGTCGGTCGGTTCGTTCATGACCCCTTCCATTTTGGTCAAGGATTCGCTCATCGCCCCATAATATCCGATTTTATTGCTTTGTGTCCGATACTGTGCATCGAGGAAGCTGTCCCGGATACGCTGCACCGTTTCCGCCGCAACACCTGTGCCGATTTGGCCGGCCACCCGCGGGCTGTTCATCCCGACAGTAGGGAAACCAGACGTCTGGACGAGGTTGACCCGCTGCCTGGAATAGCCTAGTGTATTGGCGTTGGCCACGTTATTTCCCGTGGTGTACAAGGCTCCCTGCGAGGTAGATAATCCACGCTTGGCCGTCTCAAGGCCCATAAAGGTTGAAATCATTTTGCTCATGCCTCCTTTTGTCAGTTTGTTATGCTTTTGAATCAAACATCGTGATGCCGCTTTTGGCGGGCTTTTTAACCGAGTTGCCGTAATTCAGATTTTGATTCCGAGGCCTGAACATATCCAAAGAGACGTTGATGAATTGAAGCGACTGATAAATCAATTGCTGATTTAAAGTGTTCCGTTCCTTCAGGTTAGCCACTTCTTCCATCAATTCGGCTTTTAGTTGGTTCAATTTTTCCGTTTCGACCGTGCCCGTCAGTTCGGTTACGCCGTGGATGGAGGCAGGTTGTCCCGCTTTCCCATTTGCACGAAGGAAATCCGCGACCGCCACTTCTCTATCCTTATCCGTTTGACTGATCGCTTTCATATGCTTTTGTTCCTGAATCAGCAGTGCGGTTATTGCCTCGGTATCATTCGCTTTCAACAGGGCCGTTTTCCTTATCGCTAAATGATTGAAGCTTTTATGAAGCTTGATCAATTTTTCAAGCGACTCGATGATGCTGCTTACAGACATTTCCCTGCCTCCTCTCCTCATGAATGAGGGACGGAAACTGGTGCCTCCCGTCCAATGCATTCATCCATTTCTTTTCAAACGTTCATTTCCGGTAAAAATCGATGAGACCTTTAGCCGTCGCTTGTGCATTCAATTTATAATTTCCGTTCTCCACTTGCATCTTCAGTTCATCCACTTTTGCTTGTCTTGCAGCAGGTATCGGAGATGATTGCTGCATTTCTTTTGCTGCTGAAGAAATTTCAACTTTATCCTGGGCACCGGCCTTGGATTCCTTGATATTCCCTGCTTTATTTGCTTGAAGATTATACGGGTTAACACCTGTCATACCGACGTTATTGATTTTCATATTCCAGATCCTCTCCTTCGGTCGATTTATCCATCCCAATTTACGATTCCCCCAACAGGCCATTGGAGTCGCTATAAACCGTTTCATTCACCCTATCCTTATTATCGACAAGGAATGGGCATTTTTTAAGGTTTCTTGTTATCTTTCCTCCGACAGCAATTGTCGAAAATTGTTCTCAATATCGAATATTTTAGCAAATCATGCATTAGGCTGCCATGATTTACCCTTCTTGATTATCCTTCATGTAATACGTGTTTTTTTTATCATTCCCGAGATTTTCAGTCAGGCGCCTTTCCTCATCTTCAAATGCCTGTAAATCCGCACGCAGGGAATCGCCGCAATTGTCGCATAACCTTCCGCTCTTGATCTGGGTGCCGCACTTTTCACACGGAATGCCTAAATTAGGGAACTGCGAAATCCTTAGCTTTCCTGTTTTCACGAATTTAATGATCAAGATTTCTTCCACACCAGTGTCCTTGACCACTTGCATCATGGAGGCCGTCCGATTTATTTTCTTGCGAATATATGCATACACTTTATCATATTTAGCTTCTTCCTCTTTATAACAGGCATCGCAAACGTCGCGGAATTTCGTCATGACGAATAACGAATTACAGCTTGGGCAGTTGAATATATCCATCAAGGTCCCTCCTAACCATCACACCGATTATTGATTTGTACTGTATATATCGAATAATCCGTACGATACTTTAGGAAGTTCCTTAAATTTGTGCTATTTCACCTACTCAAAGTGATCGATGATACGGCTTTCGCCCCAGCTTTTTTCAAGGCTTTGGCTGCTTGCCTGAGTGTTGTGCCGGTTGTGTATATGTCATCGATGACCAAAATCGATTGATTACGCAGCAAATCCTTTTTTGCGATCTGGAAAACCTGTGGCAACGTCATTCTCTCATGACGTGATTTTTTTGATTGTTTTTCCGTATCGATCCGTGTCAGCAACTCGACTGTCCGAAGGCCAAGAAGATCCGCCAAAGCTTGCGCCTGGTTGAACCCCCGCTCCTTTAGCCGTTCATCACTAAGCGGGATGCACGTTATAAGGTCGTACTCCATGTCCTCCAGTATCTCCCTCATATAGGGGACAAAAATCTCAGCCAATGCATAATCCCCGCGGTACTTATATTTGGCAATGATTCCTTTCAGATGTTCATTATAGTGAAATAGCGATATATTCTTGGACAAATAGCCGGACCACTGCTCATCGCTTTCCCATCTCGTGCAATCGAAACAGATGTCACCACTGCTATAATTTCCGGCCAGGCTCCTTGAACAGAAGGAGCACCTCTTCCCGGTTATCCTTTCCAGCTTTCCCTCACATCCTTTGCAGATTGCCTTGGCCTCGAGTGGCTTAAGCAAGTTCCTCCATGTCAAGGCATCCTTCATTGCTTCGTCACAAACAAGGCATCTACGCATCGAGCAATCCCATTTCCCGAGCAGCCTTATTCATCATTTGGATATGATGGATCGCCTCGCTCATCGCTTTACTTTTGCCATAATGAAAAAAAGTGATCGTGCCGTGCGGATGTGCCGAGCTTCTCCCCACCCTTCCGGCAATTTGGACGAGGGCGCTTTCTGAAAACACTTCATGCTCCGAGCCGATCACGGCAACCTCCAAGCGTTCAATCGTCACCCCGCGTTCCAGAATGGTCGTGGTCAATAGCCCTGGAACCTCTCCATTCCTTAACGCCATCACTCTTTCTTTTCGCTTGGGATGCTGGGAGTGGACGATATTCAAGTTAGGAGACAGCGTGTGAAACAGTGGAACGACTTGCTCCAACACTTGAATGCTCGGAAAAAACAAGAGGAAGGGGGTGTTTTGCCTCAGCCGGTCACTTACCCACCTGCTAATAACGGGGGGAATCTTTTTCCCATGAAATTTTTTCTGCCAGTTCCCGCACCACTTCATTTCCGGGACAGGAATTGGCTGACGATGGTAACGGGCCGGGATGGTCACGGCTTTCAATTTGCCGCTTCGGTGCAATCGCTGCATACGCTTCGAAGGGGTGGCGGTAAGGTAGATGGTTGAGGCAGAGGCTTTTTTCGACTTATTGACTGCATGACGCAGGGAAGCATCCGCGGAGTAGGGAAACGCATCAACCTCATCGACGATGATCACGTCAAAGGCTTCAATAAAACGAAAAAGCTGATGAGTCGTGGAGATAATAAGCTGAGAGGGGCTATCCCGGTCTGCACTGCCTCCATAAAGTGCAGCGACATCGATTTCGGGGAAAGCCTTTTTCAGTCTTGGTGAAAGTTCGAGAACGACATCCGTACGCGGTGTTGCCAGGCAGATTCGTTTCCCGGCAAGCAGCGCTGTCTCGACGGCTGGAAATAAGACCTCCGTCTTGCCTGCACGCAGACCGCCCATACGAGGAGCTCTCCCTTTTCGTTCACCGCATCGATTGCCCGTTGTGAGGCCGTTTGCTGCCCACCAGATAGCATGCCGTCCCACCTCATCACTTGATCAGGGATGGCATAAAGCAACTCAGGGCCGGTCCAATGATATAATCTTGCGCATTCGCTGACACGCCCCATCATGATGCACGAGCGGCAATAAGCACAGTCTCGGTTGCATATCCTGCACGGAAATGCATAAAACATGGATTGATCTTTGTTGCCGCAGCGCACACAGGTAAGCTGACCGTTTCTTGATTGCACGCCGCTTGTTTGCGCGATATGCCCATTATTAAGATGGTCTAAAATCATTGCTTCGGAAAAGGGGATTTCGGACGCCAACAGATGCCTTCCAGAGAGGTGGTTCTGAAGTTCGGGGGAAAAAGATTGGGGAATGATTGGATGTTCCACACTAAACCCTTCTTTCATCATGGATTTACTTCTCCTTATCTTCGCTTTAAGACATGCCGATTCCTCCTCTCTCCATAAAAAAACGTCCTCCCGAGCCGGGGAGGACGACTTCACTTATACTTTATACCAGCCCATCCCCATCGAGCCTTCACCCAGATGGGTTCCGATCACGGGACCGAAATAGCTGATGTCAAATTCGACATTCGGTAATCGTGCTTCTAGCTCGCTTTTCCATTCATGCGCTTCAGCTTCCCGCTTCGCATGGATGATGACGGCTTTAAACTTCACACCGCTTGCCGCATCTTCTCCAAGCAAATCGGCAATCCGCTTCATCGCTTTTTTCCTGGTGCGGATTTTTTCGAAGGGGACGATGACCTTATCAACAAAATGGAGGACCGGCTTCACTTGAAGCAGGCTGCCAATCAAAGCTTGGGCACTGCTTAAACGACCTCCCCGCTGTAAATGGGACAGGTCATCCGCCATGAAGTATGCCTTGACGGACGGTTTCATTTCCTCGAGCCTGGCGAGAATCTCTCCTGCTTCCTTTCCCTCAAGGGCCATCCTTGCCGCCTCGACCACGTAAAATCCCTGAACGCTGCAGCTGATCTCCGAATCGAAGGCGTGGACGTTAATTCCCTCAACCATTTCCCCTGCCGATTTCGCACCTTGATACGTGCCGCTGATGCCGCTCGATAAATGAATCGAAATGACATCATCATAGTCTTTTTCCAGCTCCTCGAACTTCTCGACGAACAGACCGATCGGTGGCTGTGAAGTCGTCGGCAATTTCTCCTGCCTCTTCACTTCCTCGTAAAACTCATCTGCAGTGATATCGACTTCTTCCCGGTAAGCTTCATTCGAGAAAATGACATTAAGCGGCATCATATGTATATGTAAACGTTCACGTATTTCCTTAGGTATATATGCAGTGCTATCCGTTACGACTGCCGTTTTCATAATGAGTACCATCCTTATATAAATTTGCTCTGGTTCTTCTTATTCAACATTTTATCCGAAAATGCCTTCATTTGCATTAAATAGCCTTTTGCCGGCAATTAAGTAAAAAAATCCGGCTCTTCAGTACGCAGTGCGAAAACTGAAGAGCCGGATTTATCAAAAGCATTACTTCACTTCTACCCAGCCGTTTTTAATAGCCAGGACAACAGCTTGTGTACGGTCATTCACATTCATCTTCTGAAGAATGTTACTTACATGGTTCTTGACTGTTTTTTCACTGATATATAGCGTTTCGCCAATGGCACGGTTGCTTTTTCCGTCAGCCAATAGTTGAAGGACTTCACATTCACGTCGAGTCAAGAGGTGAAGCGGTCTCCTGATTTCTATCGTATGTACGGAATCACGATCAGCACCCTCGTCGGCTGCCAGGCGGCGATATTCCTTAACTAAATTATGTGTAACCTTAGGATGAAGGTATGAACCGCCTTCAGCGACTACACGAACGGCATCGATCAATGCATCCGCATCCATCTCTTTCAATAGGTAGCCTTGGGCTCCCGTTTTCAGCGCATGCTGTACGTAGTTCTCATCATCGTGAATCGAAAGGATGATCACTTTTGTTTCAGGGTACCGGTTAACGAGCATTTTGGTTGCTTCGACCCCATTCATGTTCGGCATGTTGATATCCATGATAACAACATCTGGTTTATGTGTTTCAACGAGATCCATGGCTTCGCTTCCGTCATCACCCTCGGCAACAACATCAAAGGATGATTCAAAATCTAATATGCGCTTAACGCCTTCACGGAAAAGCTGATGGTCATCGATAATGATGATACTAGTCTTCAACGGCTTCTTCCTCCTAGTTTCTATTTATGATGCCTATTCTCTATAATTCATAGGGAATTTGTATAAATACCAAAGTGCCTGCGCCTGGCTGTGAATCGATCGTCATTTCACCTTCAAGCAGCTCGACCCTCTCCCTCATGCCCACCAAGCCAAATGAGCCTTCTTTTTGTATGGAACAGTCGAACCCTTTTCCATCATCTTTGACGACAACGGTCACCATCTCTTTTGAAATGGACAGTTTAACTTGAACCTGTTTTGGCTCTGCGTGCTTCAATGAATTTTGTACAGCTTCTTGAACAAGCCTGAACAAAGCGACCTCCATATCGGGAGGAAGCCTTTTGACCTGCCCGAGATTGACGAAATTCAAATTCACGCCATTATTATAGTCTTCGGTCGTTTGCAGGTACTTTCTGAGGGTAGGAACAAGACCTAAATCATCAAGTGCCATAGGGCGAAGATCATAGATGATCCTGCGCACTTCATATAGGGCATTCCTCACCATGACCTTCAAACTGCGGATTTCCACTAACGCTTCATCAGGCCCTCTCTCCCGCTGGACACGTTCGATCAAGTCTGAACGCATCATGACATTCGCCAGCATTTGCGCTGGACCATCATGGATTTCCCGTGAAAGCTTTTTTCTTTCCTGCTCCTGGGCTTCGATTATTTTCAAGCCGAAGTCCTGTTTGCGTTTCGCTTCCTGCAGGGCCTCCCCTACAAATTTCAGGTCCTGGGTCAAATAATTCTGTACGACCGAAATTTGCGAGACAAGATGCACCGCTTTATCGATCGTCGCCTGCAAGCCCCTTAACCTTAATTCAAGTTCATCACGGCGATTGCGAAGCTCCTTCTCCAATTGCCGGTTTATTTGCAAATCGACTTGCAGCTTATGCGCCCTTTCATAAGCATCCCTTACCTGCTCTTCAGAAAAATGGTTGAAGTGCATACTGACCTCGGAAAGCCTTTTTCGAGCAAATCTGGCTTTTGAGTCCAGTGCATCACTGTCGGTTATTACAATGGCGACCCTGATTTTCACATCATCAAGCTCTTTTGTTAGTGATTCAAAATCTTTTCGGCATTGCTCACCGATGTCAAAGACCTCGTCCTTACTTTCACTAACAGTGCTCACCATTGTTTCTAAGATCTTGTCCAATGCTTTAGCATCAACCTTTTTTATGGACATTAAGATCCCTCCACTATCAAAAGACTTGAACAATTTATTGTCTTAAAGACTATGTATATGGAAAAAAAATCTTTTTTCCTTTTTCATGAACGGTTAATTTTAAGGAAAATACTGTATGCAGTAACCTTCATGAACATATTGTACCAAAAAAAGAAGAAAAATACGTTAATTTCATCGTCGGATTTTTACGAAAAGTGCATATATGGTACATATCTCCCGGTCATAGGTATTATGACCGAATAGGTAGTCTAGCATACCCATTAAAGGCAAAATCCGTTTCCATTATCCTAATACAAATGATCCTATTCAATCAAAACGGGTCTTCCACTCCATTGATTATCATATGAAACAGATCGATTTATTAAATGGCAAAATCCTTGAAATGAACGGACACGCTGGGAACAAGCCAGCGTTAGTATCCAAAACCCGTAGTTTTTCCTAAAATGTTATTCTTTTAAGCATATTGATCAGCTGCACCAAATGAAAAGCAATAGAACTAATTATAACATGGACTCCTTTTTCTTATATTAAAGTTTCTTTACACATCAGCTCTTGAAATAAATCGTGATTGCCACTTTTTACACAAAGAATTATAATGAATCAACCATAGCAAGTATGAAGGTGGAATAGTATGCTCACTAAATATTTAACGGTGACAGGCCGCGGCGAACATGAAATCACCATTGAAAAATCACGTTTCATTTCCCACATCGCACGCGTCGAAACGGAAGAAGCCGCACATGCATTCATCCAGGAGATCAAGAAAAAGCACAAAGATGCTACACATAATTGTTCAGCCTATATGATCGGGGAGCAAAACCAAATCCAAAAGGCACTTGATGACGGGGAACCGAGTGGTACGGCAGGAGTACCCATCCTCGAGGTTCTTAAGAAAAAAGAGTTGAAAGACACTGTTGTAGTGGTTACAAGGTATTTCGGGGGAATCAAACTTGGCGCAGGAGGATTGATCCGCGCTTATAGCAAGTCGACATCAGAGGGAATCAATGCCACTGGTATCGTCATGAGAAAGTTAATGAGAGTCATTTCGACAACGGTCGACTATACATGGCTCGGAAAATTGGAAAACGAATTACGTTCTTCCATTTATCAAATAAAGGAAATTAAATACCTCGATCAAGTAACGATCCTCGTATATGCCGAAGAAGCACATAAAGAAACCTATACCTCCTGGATGACTGAGCTGACTAACGGTCAAGGTGAAATCGTTGAAGGTGAAATGCTTTATTTGGAGGAGGCATTCGCCTGATTTCCCCCTGCATTTTTTTCCTTTTTTAGGCTGTAATATAATTGAAAAGAAATATTTATTTTACGAAATTATTAAACCATTGTAAAATTAGGTTTGTTATATGACGAAATATAATATGATAGATTCGAAAAATAGCGATTTATGTCAAAAGCTCGTTATTTAAAAGGAGAAGAAAAGATGTCTACTACTAGGCGTGTCTATAAAATAAAGAAGACAAAGAAAAAAAGGCGAAAGAGGCTGTGGCTTTTCCTGGTGCCTCTGCTGGTACTTGGACTGGGTGCCACTACGTATGCCGCAACTCTATATATGAAAGCACAGCATGTATTCAATGATTCATATGATCCCGTGGAGGCTTCGGCGAAGCGGAGTGCATCCGTCGACCCGCTCGAAGATAATTTCTCCATTCTATTCATAGGAATCGATGATAGTGACGAACGGGACTATAAAGGAAATTCACGCTCGGATGCTTTAATCCTGGCTACGTTCAATAAAGATCAGAAATCGATTAAACTTTTGAGCATCCCGCGTGATTCCTATGTGTATGTGCCCGCCAAGGGAGTCACCACAAAAATCAATGCTGCACATGCTGCCGGAGGTCCAAAAGCTACGATGGATACCGTGGAAGAATTATTTGATGTTCCAGTCGATTATTATGTACGCATGAATTTCAATGCTTTCATAGATGTCGTGAATTCTTTGGATGGAATCGAAGTTGACGTGCCATATGAAATGCATGAAATGGACTCACATGACAAAAAGAATGCGATCCATCTGCAAAAAGGAATACAGACCGTTGATGGTGAAGAGGCACTGGCCTTTGCACGCACACGTAAACAAGACAGTGATATCCAACGCGGCGAGCGCCAGCAGGAAGTCCTTAAAGCCATCATTGCCAAAGCTACATCCGCTGGAGCTTTAACGAAATATACTGACGTAATGGAAGCTGTCGGTGACAATATGACTACAAATCTTCAATTCTCACAAATTAAAGGTTTCATAAAATATGTAACTGGCGATAATGGCCTAGATCTTGAAACGATCAAGCTTGAAGGACAGGATTCCACCATTAACGGAACTTATTATTATCAGTTGAATGAAACGTCCGTAGCGAACACGAAGCTATTGCTTCAATCACACTTGAATTTGGGACCTAAAGAAGTCTCCAATCAAACCGAAGCCGTACAGCCGCAGGTAGAAGAATAAAAAAAAAGCCCACTTGAAAAAGTGGGCTTTCCTTATGGACAAAAAAAGGCCCTAACCGCAAATGCACGGGTAGGGCCCATTCATGAATCTAGTAATCTATCATGGTTTGTTTTTAAAATTGAGCATCTTCAGCAGCGGCTGGTAGTTTGAGTTGACCAAACCGATTTTCTCGACAAAAATCTCTATGATCAGCAGCAGACCCGTCACCAGGATCAAAGCCCCCCACATCGTCGCAAATGAGAATATGATGGCTGCCAGGCCGAAGCAAGCAGCTAGGGCGTAGATAAGCAGGACGGTTTGCTTATGAGTGAACTCCAAATTGATTAAGCAGTGGTGCAAATGGGATTTATCAGCAGCAGAAATCGGCTGTTTATTGACAAGCCTGCGGATAATCGCGAAAAATGTATCCGAAATCGGCACGCCCAAAATGATGATCGGTACGATCAAGGAAATCATCGTAACGTTTTTAAACCCTAGAAGGGACAGGACGGCAATGATATAACCTAGGAACAGGGCGCCTGTATCCCCCATGAAGATCTTTGCCGGATGGAAATTATATTTCAGGAAGCCCAGAGTGCTTCCGATTACGATCAAGGCAACCGTGGCAACGAATAGATCACCTTTGATGAGCGCCATCGTTGCAATCGTCACTAATGCAATCGTCGAAACACCGCCTGCAAGGCCATCGAGACCGTCTATCAGGTTAATGGCATTGATGATGCTGACAATCCATAAAATAGTGATGGGCGTACTTAATATTCCAAATTCCAGTGTATCCGTAAAGAACGGTAAATTGATGAATTCCACTTCAAGACCGCCCCATAAGACGATGATGAGGGCAGCAAGAATCTGGCCCAGAAATTTGGGTGCAGCCTTCAATTCATAAATATCATCCGCCATTCCGATCAATATGATGATCAGTGCGCCGACCAGGAGTGGCAATTGTCCGGAAAAATCATTCGTAAACAGTAAGAAAGTAATGAAAAAACTTAAAAATATAGCTAAACCGCCCATGCGCGGCATAATTTTACTATGCACTTTTCGCTCATTCGGTTTATCGGTAGCTCCTAATTTAAAGGCCAGCTTTCCGACAAAAGGAGTCAAAAAAATGGATAATAAAAAAGCTACCAACAAGGCCCCGATTAACATTAAGAACCACCTCAATCCAACTAAAAATCTAATACCCGTCACGCTTTATAAGAAAACCTATATATAAATGGTTATTTTAATTTTTCATCCTCAAATAAACATTATATACGTTTTCGGCTAAAATCTCTATAGAAAAGTTGTTTTTTGCAAATTTTTGTAAATCTGACCCTATCTTTGTCAGTTCACCGGATTCCTTCAGTTCCAAAGCATGAATGATGGCTTCCGCAAGTTTGCCGACATTTCCTATTTCCGTAACCCAGCCCTTGCTCGGATCGGGGATCAATTCCTTCACACCGCCGACATCACTAGTGATGGCAGGAAGACTTGACCTTGCCCCTTCAAGTAAAACGAGCGGAAAGCTCTCGCTCAAGGAAGTGAGCAATGTGACGTCCGCCATCGGATAGATTCTTTCCACATCTGCCCGATGCCCCAAAAAGATGACATTATCGGATAATCCGGTATCCACGACGACACGTTCCAGAGTCTTCCTCCTGCTGCCATCCCCTACAAGCAAAAGTTTTACAAGTGGTGACTTAGAAACCACAGCACGCAACGCCTCCAAGGCAAATTCATGGCCTTTTACAGGTTCAAGCCTTGCAGGCATGATGATGATGAAGTCATCTTCGCCAAAACCGAACTCCCTTCTTTGAAAGGGTGTCGGCAGTTTTTTTTCGAAGTCGATCCCATTTAGGATCTTGGTGATCTTTGTCGGATCGATTCCTTGATCGATCAGGTCAAGTCTAAAGCGGTCGGAAACCGCCAATACATGATCGGCATATTGAAATGACCTTACATGCAGGCCAGTAAACAGTTTTCCCTTTAAACCCTGGCCCAAAAAGTCATGATGGGGCGCACTGTGAACCGTGAGGAGCCAAGGTCGTTTTATGAGGCGCTTCAAAAAAGCACCGTATATATTGGCCCGCGGACCATGGGTATGGATGAGGTCTATATCATTTAGACGGATAAAGTCCCGTAAACGTTTCAAAATGGAAAAATCATATTTGGAATGCTGAAGGAAAAGTTCGGTTTTTATCCCTGCAGTCACCGACCGCCGGTATAGTTCCCCTTCTTCAAACACCCCAAGCATGCACTCCTCTTTTTTCAATTGGCCCAATAAGGACATGATATGGAACATGCCGCCTCCAGTTTCGTTACCAGCATTTAAATGCAAGACCTTCATCCAGTCCACTCCTTATGTTCAGGAACGCTGCACCTTTTTCCTTAAACGCTTTACTTTGAAAACGAACCTTGGCAGTGCAAGCATCCGTTTCCACCGAGAAGGTTGTTGGATCAGCCGGTACAACCATTCAAGACGCATCTTTTGCCAAAAAACCGGGGCACGGTTCACTTTACCTGCAAGGACATCGAAGCTTCCGCCCACCCCCATGAAGACTCCCTTTTTAAATAAGGGATAGTGCTTTGACACCCATTTCTCCTGCCGAGGAAAGCCCAATGCAGTCAAAATGATGTCAGGTTCAAGTTCCGCTATGGACATAGCCAAGCTTGCGTCCTTTATATCAATATAACCATGGTGGTATCCAACTAAATCAATTCCTGGGTATTGCCGTTTCACTTTAAGGGCGGCTGCTTCGATCACATCTTCTTCCGCCCCAAGCAAATATATTTTCAAAGCCTTGCGATCAGCGACTTGGAATAGTTCATTCATCAAATCGAATCCCGTAATCCGCTCTTGCAAAGGTTGATTTAGCCATTTGGAGGCCATAATAATACCAACACCATCCGGCGTGATGTAATCAGCCGATAAAATGATGTCCTTATAATCCTGATGGTCATTGGCATATTCAACGATTTCCGGGTTTGCTGTAACGACAAACGTTTTATCCTGGTTCATTATTCTTGGATAGATGATCTTATTCACAAATTCATCCATATTGCTATCGATGAATGGAATCGAGAGGATCTCTACAAACTTTTCAGTCATTTCACTTCAGCCTTTCATATGTACTATACATCCAAAGGGTGGGGTATTATTCAAGAAATTTTTTCATACACATCATAGAACCTGATTTTTGATACAAAGGTGGTTACTCATTTGAAGCTTCTCGAAAAACATGCCTTACCCATCCTTGTACTTTGCCTGCTCGTGCCAACGGCAATTCCTCACCCGATCATCGGCTATGTAGCGACGGCATTGATGCTCGTTTTCATCGGTATAAATAAAAAAAGTCTATTATGCCTTCTATTCATTTACTTCCCTGCCCGGCCCTTATTCATGGAATTGAATGGCGGACTAACTTATTCAGGTGACCTGATCATACTAACCTTATTCGTTTCATTGCTTATGGAAAGATTCAAAAATAACGATTGGTCGTTTTCCAAGTATCATTTCACCATACCCTTTTGGCTCTTTTGTTTAGTGGGTGCATTAGCTGCACTCGTAACGGGTGTCGGGTTCCTGCCCATCCTCTTTGAACTAAGGGCCTTGCTTATAACATTCTTGCTTCTTTACATTATCGGCGAATTAAATCTAGAAAGAAAGGATATCTTTCACTTTTTGAAGGCAACCCTAGTATTTACCATCATCCTTTGCCTTCATGGACTGGTCGAGAAAATTTTCTCGCGAACGATCCTCCTTCCGCACGCATGGGAAATGTGGAATCTCTCTTCAGCCAATCGAATGAGGATTTATGGAGCTGCAGCCAACCCTAATGTTTTCGCCACATACTTAAGCATTCAGCTGTTTCTTAGTTTCTTCCTGTTTCGGTCACTGAAAAAATACAACATTCTCGTCTTCCTGGCATCTATCTTGCTTTCCGGGACACTATTGCTCACCTATTCTCGGGGTACGATGATTGCCTTCGGATTGGCGGCGCTCGTCTTCGTAATATGGACGAGAAATAAATCGTTTCTTATATATGGATTAGGGGCCTTCGGGTTCGGCCTGCTTCTCATTTACTACCCGGTTTTGTTCGCTTCAAGCAAAGTGGAGCTATCCGCAGCCGTCCCGATGGATAACCTGGTGATAGGGAGCACGACTGCTTCCGATCATGACCAGGCCCTCTCCAGCCGTTTTTCGGAAATTTTTTCTGATAAAATTCTGCACCAAAGTACAGAGTGGGGACGCTTATATGTCGTTTTCAAAGGAATCGAAATCTTCATGGATCACCCGATCATCGGTACGGGGCTAGCCACCTTCGGGGATTCAGCCACACTGGCCTACCCTTCACCGCTTTATGAAAAATATCAAGTCGGGGAAAGGATGTATACCGATAATCAATACATTCAGATCCTGGTTCAAACAGGCGTGCTTGGTTTTCTTGCCATTTTTGCGTTCATCATTTTTGCCTGCCGTAAAATCTTGAGATCGGGGAAGGGCACTTTTGCCATTTTCATTGCCTGTCTCCTGCTGGAAGGCCTATTGGCAGGACTTTTTTACAATATCCTCGAGGATAAGACGTTTACCGTGTTTTTTTATAGTTGCTTAGGATTCATTTTACAAAAGGACATCATTTTAAAGGATTGAAAATATGCCTACTCGCTCATATTTACTTAAATCGGTCGGGCTCGTCACCATTATCACAGCAGTTGGAAAAGTTCTCGGCTTCGGCCGGGAATCGATCATAGCCGCCTATTTCGGGGCGTCATCAACGGCAGATGTTTTTTTCGTGGCAAGCCTCATTCCCACCATTCTGTTCACGGCTCTCGGCAGCGGCCTTCAGGCTGGCGTCATCCCCCTTTATTTGGAAAAGAAAGCGGAAAATCCGTTGAAGGCAGATGATTTCATCAGTTTATTAGGTTCCTTCTTCATGCTGGTCGCAGCAGTCATGACGATGGCCTGTGTGATTTTCACCAAGCCGATCGTGATGCTGGTTGCCCCCGGCTTCTCGGATGCCGAGCTTGAACTAACGGAATCACTGACCCGGATCATGCTGCCTAGTTTACTTTTTTTTACGCTATCCTACATGGCGACGGGCGTCCTCAATGCGAATAAGCGTTTCATTCTGCCTGCGCTTACTTCCACTGCCCAAAACACGGTCATCATACTGGCTACCGTAATGTTTGCCTCACCTCTTGGGGTGGAAGGTTTGGCCTGGGGCTTTGTACTCGGGGCGGCCAGCCAATTCCTTATTCAATATCCATCATTGAAAAGATACAACATCCGGCCCATCATCTCTTTCCTGGCTCACGGACGGCAGATCGTTCAAACGCTGTACACCTTTTATCCGATCATCATCGCAGCTTTGGCCATCCAGTTGAATAGCGTCGTGGACCGGATCATTGCCACCTCACTCGAAACTGGAAGTGTATCGGCGCTGAATTATGCGAACCGGCTGTTATGGCTGCCTTTAAGCATTGTCCTCACGCCGCTGATCACCGTCTTGTATCCTTCCATCGTAGAGCGGGCCCTTATTAGCTACAATTCTTTCCTGGGGTTGACCTTAAGAGGGGTAAAGTCGCTTGTTTTTTTAGCGATTCCTTTCATGATCGTCATGTTGATCAGCGGAAACAGCTTGATCACTCTTGCCTTTCAACGCGGGGCCTTTGATGCTTCGGCTACTGAAACGACAAATACGGCTTTTTTCTTTTATTCAGCCGCCCTCCCTTTCTTCGCACTTAGGGATTATTTAATGAACGCTTTCTACGCTTTGAAAAAAACAAAAGTGGCCATGTATTCCTGCTTGTTTGCCGTATTCCTTAACGTCCTGCTCAGCTGGCTGCTATCACGGCATCTCGGTGTCGGCGGAATCGCCATAGCTTCAGGGATTTCCATGCTCCTTCAATCTCTGTACCTATTTTGCTTCTTATGGCACAAGGGAGATAGGCGGACGGATGCCGCTTCATTCAGGGATGCCTTGTCCGAAGTTGGCAAACTGAGCATCATCGGCACCAGCATTTACGGATTTGTTCTCTGGCTTCACCCGATTGCCTTGACGTTCCCCATCATTGTGGAGCTCGTGTTTGTCTCGGTATTGGTATTCGGTCTGTATCTCGCATTATCGATGGTTTTTAAAGTGAGCGGCCTGCAGGCATTGAGCAGGTTCAAATCGAAGTGAAAGGAAATGGAGTGTCCATTATGAATATATTGATTACAACGATATTCGACTACCCTCACGAAGGGGGGCTATCGAGCCATATTACGACATTGAAAAAAGGACTGATTTCCAGGGGCCATACTGTAGATGTCTTATCTTTCTCCCAGTTACCCCCGCTCAAGAAAAAAATGCTCGCCCAGGCACCAGGTTTTTTATTGAATAAAATGAAGCAAGGAAGCGGTCAGCTTTTCAATGACAAGCAGCGCCAAAAAATATTGGCAGGATCGATAAAAAGCTTGAATAAGCACTATGATGTCATTAATGCACAAGACATATTCGCCACGCTCGCCTCCATTGAATCCGGGATTCCAACCGTACAAACCGTCCATGGGTATTATTCATTCGAGGCAGTCAGCAGAGGGGCCCTCCTGCCGGATAGTGAAGAAGATCTGACCATTCGGGAGCTTGAAAGAAAAGCTTATCGATCCGCTGCAAAAGTCGTGACGGTCGATCAGCGAATCAAAGACTATATACATCATTTGGCACATATCGAGGCGGAAACGATCAAAAATTTCATTGACGTGACAGCCTTTAAGCCGGAAAGTGCGAAACGGGAGCAAACCCGACAAGCCTTCCAGATCCCCCTACATAAAAAGATGCTATTCGTGCCTAGGAGGATGACAGAAAAGAACGGTGTCATTTATCCGCTTTTGGCACTGCCTGAGGTGCTAGAAACCTACGAGGATACAGTATTGGTCTATGCCGGTACAGGAGAGCAGCTCACCCGGCTCAAGGAAACGGCAGCAAGACTCAAACTAACCGATTCCGTTCTATTCATCGGGTCTGTGCCATTCGAGAATATGCATAATCTCTATGAAGCGTCAGATATCGTCCTCATCCCAAGCGTACACTCGCATGGGGTGGAAGAAGCGACCTCCATTTCTGCATTGGAAGCGATGAGCTGCCGCTCACCCGTCATTGCCAGTGCGATAGGGGGGCTGAAGGAAATCATTGTTGACGGTGAGGACGGCATTCTTGTAGAAGAGAAGAATACGAAGGCACTTGCCCAATCGGTCTTGACAGTGCTGCATGACCCTCAATTTGCTTCCGCGTTAGCCTCGAAGGCACGATTAAAGATGGAAAGCGAATACTCGCACCTCTCCGCAGCCAAACGATTCGAGATCGCTTACAATGAAGTGCTTTAAATAAAAAAACAAGCAGTCCCAAAAAAATTCGGGCTGCTTGTCCATTTCATACGAGCTGTGAACTGCGTCTTTTCATTTGTTCTTCTCGGTATTTTTTCTGTTCATTTTTAGACATGGCATTATATTCCTTCAAGAATGCTTCATATTTCGGCATGACTTCATCCATGGGACCATATGCTTTTAACTCTCCATATTCAAGCCATAAGGCCTTTTGGCAAAATTTCTTCATCTGACCGATTGAATGGCTGACAAAGAACATCGTTTTGCCTTTTTCCTTGAATTCATTCATTTTCTCCAAGCACTTTTCAGCAAAGTTTTTATCTCCTACCGATAAGGCCTCATCAATGATCAGGATCTCAGGGTCTATATGCACGGATACGGAAAAACCAAGCCTAGATTTCATACCGCTGGAGTAAGATTTCACCGGCTGGTCAATGAACTTCCCTAGCTCTGAAAACTCGATGATTTCAGGCTCGAGTTCCTT
Organism: Peribacillus muralis; assembly: GCF_001645685.2. Lineage (NCBI taxonomy): Bacteria > Bacillati > Bacillota > Bacilli > Caryophanales > Bacillaceae > Peribacillus > Peribacillus muralis. The sequence goes on from NZ_CP017080.1 coordinate 4,630,709, forward strand.
GATCCGATGCTTATCGAATCCAAGCATCAGCATTTTCAGCTCAATGTTTTCCCTGCCCGTTAACTGATTATTCAGACCCGAGGCAACGGCGATCAAAGCTGTCTTCCCGTTTGTTTTGACATTTCCGTCAGTAGGCGGGATAATGCCTGCAATGATATTGGACAAAGTTGATTTCCCGGAGCCATTCACCCCGACGAATCCGATAACATCGCCCTTTTCCGCTTCAAAACTTACATTTCTCAGGGCAAAATACTCTTCGCCATAGCTTTTAGGCAAGAGGAGATCGAGTAATTTTTCCGAGTTTTTATTATATAATTTATACTTTTTCGTTACATCTTTTACTATTACCGATTTTTCCAACTTTTCTCACTTCCAGTTTACTTAAAGTCAACAAAGCGATCTCTAAATCTAACATGCAGCGAAGAACCTATCATAAACAAAATGATAACGACTGCCCAGAAATAAAGCGTATATTCCCAATGCTCGATCAGATACCATGATTCCCCTAACAACGAAGCTCGATACCCATCCACGATATAATAGAGCGGATTCAGCTTCATGATATTAAGTATGATAGGGTGCTCCTTGGCATCCAACACCCAAAGGATTGGCGTTAAATAAAACAAGACTTTCATTAAGGACGCGATTAGATTATGAACGTCACGAATGATGGTTGATACTGTTGAGGTAATTAAACCAAATGAAAATAACAGCGCAACCGTCGCAGCAACGTAATACGGCAGTTGTATGATATAAACTGTAGGGAGGTATCCAGTGAATCCTAATAGGATGATGACGACCCCGAGCAGCATGAGATGCTGATACAGTTTGGCAAAGATGACATATGAAGGAATGACACTCATCGGAAAACTCATCTTGGATACCATATTAAGTCGGGAATAGATGGATTTGGACGTTTGGGTTGTTGCTGGATTCACAAAAAACCAAACAACGATCCCTGCCATCAGCCACGGAAGGAAATTGTCTCCGCGATTTAAGATGATGAACCCGAATACAAACCAATAAATCGAAATCTGGATCATCGGATTGATGATTTCCCATAAGACCCCTAAATAGTTATTACTATTGGCACTTTTCACCTCATAGACAGATAAGCGTCTTACCAAATAAAAATTGTTGATTTGCTCTTTTAAAACGGTCAAAGCTGAACTCATATATTACACAGACCTTCCTAAAAACACTTTTTCTACGACACGGCGTGAAGCCTGGCCATCCTCGAGGGCACAATACCGTTCGTGAAAATGATTGATATCATTCGTATTTTCAAATTTAATCTTCTTGATACTATCGATGACCGCATCGGATGTTTTTACTAAAGAACCAGGTGCATTTCTTTCGAAATCAAAGTAAAACCCGCGCAGCTTGTCCCTATAGTTTTCGATATCATATACAAAGAAAAGCATTGGACGGTGCAGATTTGCGTAATCGAAGAATACGGATGAATAGTCCGTTATCAATAAATCGGAAATCAGATACAAATGACCGATATCTTCGTAACTGGATAAATCGTAGGCGAACCCTTGATACGCCGATAAATCCATGTTCTCGGAAACCAAATAATGAAGTCGGAGCAAAATGACATACTCGTCCCCCAATTCCCGTTGCATTCGATTCAGATCCAGTTTTATTTCAAACTTATATTTACCCCTATCATAAAACTCATCGTCCCTCCAAGTAGGTGCATATAACAAGATTTTTTTCTCTAAGGGTATGCCCAACTTCTGTTTCAATGAGTCGATTGTATCACGATTATTCCCATTGTAAAGTAAATCATTACGCGGATAACCAGTTTCCAGAATTTTAGAAGGATCGACATTGAAAGCACGGGCGAATATTTCGGTTGAATAAGCGTTCGGTGAAATTAAATAATCCCATTTACTTGATTCGGCATGGAAGTTTTCTTTATATTTTTCCGACGTCGTCCCCGGCATATGAACTTCCTCCATATCTGCCGCAAGCTTCTTCAGTGGCGTCCCGTGCCACGTTTGCAAATAGATCGTATGCCTCGGCTTCGGAATCCAAAGCGGCAGCCTGCTGTTCGTTACCCAATAGCGGGCTCTGGTCATCTTAAGCAGCCAACTCAATGAAAAACGATGAAGATATGGAATGCCAGCCTCATCAAAATGAGCTTTATACCTTTTATCGACGCTCCAATACATTTTATATTCAGGATGGTGACTCTGCAAGTATTCATATATCGCCCGTGGATTACAGCTGTACTGCTTGCCCAAAAAGCTCTCGAAAATGACGAGCTTTCGGTCTACCGGCAATATCGTACCCGCCAATGCAAAAAACAGTTTATAGGCACTCGTGAGCAGGCCTTTCGCTTTCGAAACTATTGATGCCACATGTTTCCCCTCCAAAAAAAGAACCGACTGTTAAACAGCCGGCATATTTATAATGAAACTGAATGTGCAGGCTAATCAGCAGGATTGCCCTTTTCAAACACTTCATTCACAACGCGTTTAGATGATTCCCCACATTCCAAATAACAAAACTTCTCGTAGAACTCTTCAAACCGTTCACTTAACTTGAAATCGCTCCTTGAGATATTATTAACCTCTTCAATGAGTCCTTCCGTAGTTTGGGTCAAAAGTCCCGGAGCCTTCTCTTCAAAATCAAAATAGAAGCCCCTTAAGTTATCACGGTAGTCCTCTATATCATACGTAAAGAAAATCATAGGTCTTCTCAAGTTTGCATAATCGAAGAAAACGGAAGAATAATCCGTTACCAATATATCCGAAATCAAATACAACTCGCGTATATCCTCTAAATGAGAGAAATCATAAGCAAAGCCTTCAAATCCGGAAAGATCCATGTTCTGTGCAACTAAATAATGCATGCGCATGATCACAATGTAAGAATCTCCAAGTTCTTCCTGCATTCGCTTTAAATCCAGCTCCAAGTTGAATTTATACTTCCCTTTCCTGAAAAACTGATTATCTCTCCATGTCGGTGCATACAAGATGATTTTTTTATCAAGGGGAATATTGAATTTTCCTTTAAGCTCATTTATCTTTTCTTCATTGTTAAATCTATACAAAAAATCGTTACGGGGGTATCCTGACTCGATCATCTTCCTATCGAATTGGAATGCCCTTTGAAAAATCTTGGTCGAATACGCATTGGGCGAAACCAGGTAATCCCAGTTGCTTGCTTCCTTCAGGAAGTTCGTTTTATATTTATGTGTACTTGTTCCCGGCATGTGAACTTCATCCATATCCATTGCAAGACGCTTAAGGGGCGTTCCGTGCCAAGTTTGAATATAAATTGTATGTTTAGGCTTCGGAATCCATAATGGAAACCTTACGTTGTTAATCCAGTATTTTGCCCTCGTCATCATTAATAACCACCGGATGGAAAAACGCCTGACATATTCAACGTCTTTTTGAGAAAAATACTTAGTTGAAGCGCGATCGACACTCCATACCAATTTATACTCCGGATTATTCACTTTCATGTATTCATATATGGCTCTGGGACTATCGCTATATTGCTTGCCATGGTAGCTTTCGAATACGACCAATTTTTTATGGACTGGAATGAACAAGCTAACGGCTGCAAACGCGGATTTATACCACCTTTTCAATCGATTGCTTCTTCGTGTCTTTACCCATTTGCTTTTTGCCTTTTTAATGATCTGCGCTTTATAGTTATATTTATTTGCCGATAAAGAAAGGAACTTCGATAATTTGGTAGCTTTTAGTATCAATTGTATCATTTTATCATTAATTTTTATAATTCTATGTTCAGGCAGACCCTTCAGATTAACGCATTTCATCCGGACGCTTCTTAGTTCTTCCATTTTCCCATCCTTCTTATAGTGCATAACGATATGGAACATGAAATACTTCGGTTGCTCTACATCCATCTCGGAGCGCAGGTCGACATCACCTTGAAATCCAATATGCTCATGAAGCTTGATTCCAGGGAATGCTTCAAGGAGGTCCTTTCGGTCAAGAGATGTTAAAGGGAAGGTCATTTCATCATCATTTATATTATTCCTGACAAGCAGTTCAACTTTTTCGAATTGAATTTCATCTGTTTGAAATAGTGGGGGGTAATTAAAATGCCCTTTGAAGCCAAGCATTCCATCCTTTCGAAGCTCAATATCTTCAATGAAGGAAAACAATTTATAATCATTTGCAAAAAAGGATAGGTTCCCTTTTTTAGTCGCCAATGGATAAAACATTTTCTTTCGTTCCTCATGCAGGATGGAAAAGAAATTAAGTTGGCGATCGTTACTTTTTATCCTTGATTTGACAGGTTGGCCTTCAATCTGGCGAACGATGTGCAAGTCCCACATTTCACCATCCACAAGGCGTTCCTGCTGGGAATCATAAGGCAGCTTCACTTCAAATAATATATAATCATTCATTTTGTTCTTCACATAAAAATCCAAACGAATTTCATCATCAACATTATATCGATTCGTTAATATAAACGAGGAATCTTCCAACCCCTCAAGAAAACTTTGTTTCATGGCAATTTCTATATAATAAACATCTTCTTTAAGGCGGACATTCATCACTGTTCGATTCTTTAAAATATAATTCTCCATTTTGAAGTAATTCCCCTCTCGGCTGCAGACATGATATGTGCTTCAAATAAGAATATTATAGGATTACAAACATCTGATTTCAAACTTACTTTTACCTAAATTCATTCATTTTATTAATGAGGAAATAAATTTCCCCCTGAAGTTGCTGCATCCAAAATCCTTGTCTCGAATAATAAAGGAAACCTAAACAAGTCTAGCAAAAAAAACATATCCGGTCTATTTGACTAGCACTTTTTAACATAAATGAAATATACTATCTCTTTTAAGAAATAAGATATATGTTATACTTGAATTCCAGCTACCCGTTCTTGATTGACAAATCAATGATCACATCGAATTTACACAGAAATGTAAAAAATATGTGATTCTTTTGTAAAGTTCATGCGATATAATTGATTGGTCCAAGCCAAATATCAAGCATATTCTTTTCACTGTTCGTTGCTTCGTGACGACTGTGAAAAAATTATTTTAATATAAGCAGGAGGAATAAAAATGAAGAAAGTAATCACTTATGGTACCTTTGATTTGCTTCATTGGGGTCATATCAATCTATTGAAGCGCGCAAAAGATTTAGGAGATTATCTTATCGTTGCCATTTCCACGGATGAATTTAATGCTTTAAAAGATAAAAAAGCTTATCATAGCTTTGAAAATAGAAAAATGATACTTGAATCGATCCGCTATGTGGACGAAGTCATACCTGAAAACAAATGGGCTCAAAAGAAGGAAGATATCCTTCGTGAAGGTGTAGATATCTTTGTAATGGGAGATGACTGGAAAGGTAAATTCGATGAATTGGCTGAAGTTTGTGAAGTGGTCTACCTTCCAAGAACAATCGGCATTTCGACCTCCCAAATTAAAGATGACCTTCTGCAAGTTACCAATGGCTAAAGAATTCGCTATAGCGATATATCTTTTTTGCTTCAAGGTTTCATTCGCTATCTTTAAGCTTTTTCCTTTACATGACAAAACGACCTTCGTCACATCATTTGGGGATAATTGCCAATATATTGCGGATGAAATGGACAAGCAGAACATTCCTGCCCAGAAAGTGTTTCTAATGAAACCAGGCAGTCTTATACATGTGAAGGACGGTGGGAAATCCATCGTCCTTCCGTTTGAATCAAAAAATATCATGGCCCTGCTTCAATCGATTTACCATCTCGCTACATCGAAATGGATCATCATTGATAATTATTTTGGCTTTCTTTCTGCCATATCATTCAAAAAGCAAGTTAAATGTGTACAAGTTTGGCATGCAGCAGGTGCCGTTAAACAATTCGGTGCAAAAGATCCTTCCATTCAAAACCGTTCCGCCGGTGCAAGGAAAAGATTTTTAGATGTATATGACAAGTTCGATTATGTTACGGCAGGCTCAGAGAGAATGGCAGAAATTTATCAAGAAAGTTTTCAGTTAGAGGCATCCCGCATAGTGAAGACCGGGATTCCCCGAACCGATTTCTTTTTTGATATTGAAGCAAAAAATTCGGCACGCAGTGCGTTTCTAGCTAATTTTCCGGAACTGGAGCATAAGAAAATCATTTTATATGCCCCTACTTTTCGTAATGACGGATTGAATGATGGAGAGATTGCACTCGATTTGGAATTACTGTCTAAGGAACTGCAAGACGAAAATTATGCACTATTGCTTAAACTGCATCCAGCTGTTAAAGCAGATCATGATTTGCAGCGCAAATTCCCTGGCTTCGTTTATTCCGTCACTAGTGATACTCATATCAATCGGCTGCTGGTTAGCACCGACCTTTTAATAACCGATTACTCTTCCATTCCGTTTGAATTCTCGTTTTTAAACAGACCGATGATATTCTATGCGTACGATTTAGCTGCGTATGTACAGGAGCGGGGCTTTTGGGAGGATTACACCTCATCCATGCCAGGGCCAGTTGTATCCACTACGAAAGAGCTTGTGAAGGAAATCCGTGCCGCCGAGCACTCCATAAAGAAAATCGCTCCCTTTAACCAAAAATGGAATCAATACTCGACTGGAAGCTCAAGTCGGAATGTAGTTGACTTTCTCTTTAAATAAATTCATTCACCCACTTCATAATTTGAAGTGGGTCACTTTGGGTTCGAATCTTAAATTCCGGACCCCTTGTGAATTTCTCTTCGAATGTCCGCTACAATTTTATGAAATCAGCGCTCTACGGACCCCCTTTATAAAATTACCCGGTGGAAAAGGCTTCTTTCCGTGGTTTTCATGAAATATTGTGGGAATTTTTCACTGTCAATTAACAAGTAAATCAGTGGTATTTTAACAGCGTATGACAAGATTCGTTGACCTGAGTAAAAACATGAAAAAAGACTCACAATATAGAAAATATTGTTGGTTTAATCAACAAAATCAAACCAATATAAACCAGTATAATACTACTATTTTCCTCTTGTAACAAAAATGTAATATGTTTCCGCCCATTTATTTTGATAGAATAGGGAAAAAGACATATTAGAGGTGGAAAATCTTGAAAAAAAGTGTAGTCGCATTTTCGACAATTGCCATTTTATCTTCAACCTTTGTTTCTCCTGCCCTTGCCAGTACATATACGGTCAAAAGCGGCGATACCTTAAGCAAAATTGCACAGAAGCATAATACGACGGTACAAGACTTAAAACAGCTTAATCATCTAAAAACCGACTTCTTGAAAATCAATCAAAAATTATTGACATCAAACTCCAAAACAACATCAAACAATTCTTCGGTTTCCATGAAAAAAACAAAGAATACCACATATACCATTGTCTCTGGCGATACGTTAACCCGGATAGCGAACAAGCATAACCTGACACTAGCTGAATTGATGAAATTGAACAACCTTAAATCCGACAGAATTTATGCAGGCGCCAAACTTATCGTATCTAAATCATCTACAACCACTACCGTTGAATTACCCAACAGCTCCAAGCCATCCAATGATGCACAGACCCCAGTGAATTCGGCTACCTACACTGTGGTGAAAGGTGACACTCTCTCAGGAATTTCCAGAAAGACCAATGTATCAGTAGCGCAGCTTAAAGCGGCCAATTCGTTAAACTCGGACTTAATCAGAGTGGGGCAAAAACTAAAATTAAGCAAAACATCCGGTTCTGCCACTCCAAGTACAAATGATGACAAGGTGGAGGCACCAAGCTCAGGCAGCAAAGTTACCAAGCTCGTTTCCGAAGCGAAAAAATTGATTGGAACACCTTATTCGTGGGCTGGCGCCTCACCATCGGGATTCGATTGCAGCGGTTTCATTTACTATACATTCAAGAAGGCCGGATATGAAGTCTCCAGGCTTTCATCTTCCACATACTATGATATGGGCAAAAGTGTTAGTTCACCAAAAAGCGGTGATCTTATCTTCTTTGCAACCGGTTCAAATAAACACGTAGTTAGCCATATGGGCATCTACTTGGGTGGAGGTCAGTTCATCCACGCCTCGTCAAGCAAGGGCGTAACAATCACTTCTACTTCAAACTCTTATTTCCAGAGCAGGATCATTGGTTATAAAAGTTTATAACTTGCCATGTCCAGGCTTGCACTTATGGCCTGGACATTTTCATGTCAAAACGACACATCCCCATTCCTTAGAATAAAAAAACGGCGGCGAAGGGATCAGTTACTGACATCCTTCGTTTTTTTGATTGAAAATAGGTAAAATTGAACTCTACCTACAAAAACATACTATTCTATTTTCACCAGAAAAAAGGTATAGTTAGTACTGGGTACTTTTTCATGCCCTCCACTATAGCAGGATGGTTCAGGGAGGAATATAGATGAGATCTGAACGTAAATTAAAGAAAAAGAAACGCAAAACGCGTAAAATAATCGGCTTTACCTTACTTATCCTTTTCATAGGCGCAGGTGTTTATGCCGCGTCCGTTTATCAATCCCTGGCAGGCGCAATTCAAACGATGCAGGGCACGGAGCATAAAACGGATAAGCGTGTAGATGATATCAAGTTCAAAAGCAAAGATCCATTCTCCGTGCTTATCCTTGGTGTGGATGAAAGGAAAAATGACAAAGGTCGATCAGATACGATGATTGTCATGACAGTCAATCCTAAACAGGAATCCATTGAATTATTGAGTTTGCCAAGAGACACACGTACAGAAATCATCGGTAAAGGCACGAATGATAAAATGAATCATGCCTATGCATTCGGCGGAGTTTCCATGTCGATTAACACAGTCGAAGCGTATCTCGACATTCCGATCGATTATTACGTCAAAATGAACATGGAAGGTTTCCAAGATATCGTCAATGCTGTCGGCGGTGTCACCGTCGATAATGATATGGACCTTGCTTACAAAGGCTATAACTTCAAAAAAGGGACCATTGATTTGAATGGGAAAGAGGCCTTGATTTATTCCCGTATCCGTAAGGAAGATCCTCGCGGTGATTATGGACGCCAAATGCGGCAACGCCAGGTTATCCAAGCTGTCATGAAAAAGGGTTCAAGCCTTTCGACACTCACCAATTATGATGATATCTTCAAAGCATTAGGGAAAAACGTTGAAACCAATTTAACCTTCAACGAAATGCTCAGCATCCAGAATAACTATAAATCTTCACTGAAGAATATTGAACAATATACACTTCAAGGTGACAATCAACGAGTGAATGGCATCTTTTACAACATTGTCCCCGACGATAAAAAACTTGAGGCCCAAAACCGGATCAAAACACATTTGGGATTATAACCTGAAGAGGATGGAGATCCATCCTCCCATACCTCAGAGCAAAAGGGTTACGGAATGGTCTCATACCGTAACCCTTTTGGTTTTTTGTTGGTCTACCCTTCCTTGATTGGAGAGCGGCAAGTCCTTTCGGAATTTTCATTGGCGAGACTCTTGCGGGATATACGCTCCAGTGTAGATTCGGAACGAAAAGGCTCCCCTACCGCCTTTGCATAGAGTGCCTGCAGCGGAATGGAAAGGTCCAAGTTTCCCTACTAAATTATTTGAAAAGTCATTAATCATCTAGTGTTTTCAATCCCCGATTGATTAAAATAGTCGGTAAGGATTACTTGATCACTCAGATCGATCTCCTTTTGATCTTTTGGTGAAAATTCTTCTACCTTGCCTTCTGCATTTATTTTCATTTGGGAGCCATAATCCCCTTTCAATATCAAGGCACCTCCCGCCTCACCATTCAGCATGCTTTCGCCAAAGTATGTAGAGCTCTTAATATCAAATAAATCATAAAGCGTCGGTAAAATATCGACCTGACCCGCTACCTTTTCAATCGTTTTTCCTTCCATATCCTGCTGATACACGATGACCGGGATAGGCATATACTTTTCGATCCACTCCTCATCACTAATCTTATGCCCATAGTACCCTTCTACCTCATGCTTATCTTTTAAAAATAGCCCATCATGATCACCGTATATCACGATCACACTATCTTTCAGTTTGCCTGCATCCTTCAACTTACTAATGAATCCGCCGATGGCCGAATCCGTATAATGCATCGCCTCGAAATATTTAGTCAGGTAGCTTTCTTCCTTTCCCTCCTCAGGTTTCAATGTTATTCTTTCCTTCGGCAGCGAAAAAGGTACATGACTTGTCAATGTTACAAAAAAGGCATAATAAGGACCTTGTTTATCTTTTAAGATCTTATAGCTTTGATTGAAGAAGCTGCGGTCTCCCAACCCCATCGATATCATCTCATCTTGCTGCATATCCTCTATCGAAAAATAGTCGGAAAACCCCAATGAAGGATACGCATGCTGGCGATTCCAAAAGTCCTCCTCGTCCCCATGGAAGGCAAAGCTTTGATAATCCGTCTTTTTTAATTCTTTAGCAAGACCAGGAAAGGCATTATAAGGGAACCGAAAAAAAGTAGCGCCTTGCTTCAAAGGATATAAACCGGTATTCGCGATCAGCTCGCCATCAGACGAATTCCCGAATACTGTCTGAGGATATACATGCGGAAAATACAATCCGCCTTTGGCAAGCTCATTCATGAAGGGTGTGACTTCCTGGCCTCCACTCTTCTGAAATAGCGTAAAGGCCTGTAATGACTCCACTTGGATAAGAATGAGATTCTTTCCTTTCAACGAGCCTGACAAATCATGAACAAGCTTTGCTTTATTATTGAAGTAATCGGAAACGGCTTTTTTATCATTCGCTGACATCACCTTCTTGCCTGAGTCAGAAAAAAAGGAATATGTATCCAATGCATGATGCCCAATCGGACCCCAGTTGCGCAAAAATGTATTCGCCTCATAGCGCCGGGTTATATCGACCTTATCGATGAAAATATTTTTTATTGGCTTAAGTCCCGCGACCATCAGGAATAGCAGTGCCGGTATTAAAGCCATGTGCTTGAGGGGGTATTTTTTCTTCATGAAAGACTCTGCGATGGGAATGCCCACGAGGAGGAAGATGGCATCCTTCAAGTCCATCATGCTGAATATACTTTCACCCAACCCATTCAGGTTGCTTTTTTGCATCCACAAATAAGAATTCATGGGTGTCGCGTAATAACGATAAAACCAAATATCGGCCATGAAAAAGGACATGATCGAAAGGAGGAACAGTGAAAAAACCACGCCTTTCACGATCCTGCTCACTATCCACTCCTTCAAATAAACAATAAAGCCTGATATGCCTATGATGATTGTGAGGATCCCGATAGAGAGATGATTGCCCATATTGGCATTCGTATAAATGAAAAGCATGGTCACGATTGATACCGACAAAACTTCGAATAGCCGCTCCTTCAATCGCTTGTTTAGGTTATCCTTCATGCTCCTGCCACTTTCCTCTTCATGATTTCCAGGGTGAAGCCTGGTTACGGAAGATTCTTATAAATATTACTTAGCGTTGCCATTTATGAGATATTGCAGCCGGAATGGCACAAAAAAAGCCTCCATCGAAGGATGAAGGCCATAAATCCTTGAATTTCACAGTCGTTTTTCCCTACACTTACTTCCATCCAAATGCAATCTGCCATTCCTCATCAGGGATCGATTCTGCTAAAATATCCCCTGCCTCGAATAAAAAACGCCATACTATACTTGAAAGTGCAGGTATCTCACCGAGCGATGAAAGGTCAAAAGCTTTTTTTGCCCATACACATCCATTTTCATCCACGATCATTATATCCACGATTTCAAACCGGATCGCTTTCTCCAATGAATTTCTTATAAATGCGACGATGATCACATCTTCCTCTTCCCTAGTAAGCTTCACCCCGGAAATCGAAATTTGATTGGGCTTTAACGCTGGCAGCTTTTGATGGTGGAACCTATAGACATACTCCTCTTGCTTCGTAATGTCGCAATCTCCATGGAACATTAAGGAAGTTCGAACAAATTCAGCCTGAACGTCATGTTCATTCGAAGCTGCAATGGCATTCCTCCCATTAATCCCTTTATCCCTTTTCCCAAAGAAACTCATCATTCATCACTCTCCATAGCACCATCATCCTCCTGGTTGCTCTTCATGAATTCCAGGAAATGCACACTGATTTCCGATTCAATTTTATTCAACAGAAGGTTAAATCGACTAAGCGCTTCTCGTTCAAACAACATATACGGATCCTGTTGCCCATATCCGCTTAAACCAATCCCTTCCTTAACACCATTCATTTCGTCTAAATGATTCATCCAGTTCGAATCAATATGATGCAGGATGAAAGCACGTACCTGATCATCCCAGTCTGGATCATCTTGATAAATGTCCAGCACCGGTTTCAATTCGGCTAACGCACCCATCGCTTTGGCTTCAACCAGCTGGACATCGCCATTGCGAAAATCACTTTCCTGCCAGTCCAAGGAAGGAAGAACAAAGGAAAGCTCTTCAATTAAGGCGGATGGCCCAGATGCATCCGTATTCTCCTGATCATATTTCAAAGTGAGCCTGCGAATGTACTTTTCGATATATTCCAATAAAATTGCATGCAGCCGTTCCGTCTTCAAATCAAGAATCTCATCTCTCATCGCATAAATGATTTCACTTTGCTCATTCAGGGCACGCTCCAGCTTGAATGAATGGTTTCGGCTTGATTGATGCTGCTGCTCAACCGTTTCCTGCACCTTCCTCACGAACTTATCGGGGGCAGGACCAACCACCAGTCCTGTTTCATCCGTTTTGATTTTCTTTAAGTATCGATCCATTTCTTCTCGATCGTAGTAATTAAACAACGCATCTTCCAAAGAAATGATGAATTGCGAGGTGCCTGGATCGCCCTGTCGCCCGGCACGACCCCTTAGCTGCATATCAACCCGATTGCTTTCATGCCGCTCCGTACCGATGATATGAAGACCGCCCAGATTCCTCACGGCTTCATCCAATATGATATCTGTCCCTCTACCAGCCATGTTCGTAGCCAGCATCACCTCGTTTTTCCGCCCGGCCTTGGCGATGATTTCAGCTTCATCACGTTCCGTCTTTGCATGAAGGATCTGATGCTTGATTTTCACCCGCCCTAAATGAACCGATATTTTTTCAGATTGCTCGATAGAGGTCGTTCCGATCAGAATCGGTCTTCCCGTTTCATGAATTCGTTTTACAGCCTTGACGATTTGATTGATTTTTCCGATTTCATCCCGATAAATCAAATCCCGCTCATCCGAGCGAATGATGGGGTTATTGGCGGGAATTTCAATCACGGGAAGCTGATAGATTTCCCGGAATTCCGCCTTCGATGGCAGGGCGCTGCCTGTCATGCCAGACATTGAATCATATAAACGAAAATAATTTTGGATGGTGATCGAAGCCTGCGTTTCATTCTCTGCGGAAATCTCCAGACCCTCTTTTGCCTCTATGGCTTGATGAAGACCATCGCTGAAGCTTCGTCCCTCCATGACCCTGCCCGTGAACTTATCGATCAATGAAATGTGACCATCCATGATAATATAGTCTACATCCCGTTTCATGATCACATAGGCTTTAAGTGCCTGAGATACATTGTGTAATAACTCCTGATGCTCCAGGTCATACAGATTGTCGATGCCAAAGGCTCCTTCAATTTTGGAAGCACCTTGATCCGTAAATGAGGCAGAACCCGATTCAATCGAGACTTCATAATCGGCGTCTTCTATAAAGGTTTTCATGATTTGTGCCGTGATTTCATAAAGCGCAGCCCCTTCACTAGACTTACCCGCAATGATCAAGGGTGTCCGTGCTTCATCAATCAAGATGCTGTCAATCTCATCGACAAGAGCAAAGCTATGCCCTCTTTGCACCTTTTCCTCTCTCCTGAAAACCATATGATCACGCAAATAATCGAAACCGAACTCGGTTGCCGTTCCATAAGTGATATCTGCCGCATATGCTGCACGCTTTTCGGCGGCGTTCAAGCCGGAAATGTTCAAGCCAACAGATAGTCCTAAATATTCATGAATTTGTCCCATCAGCTCTTTATCGCGCCTTGCCAGGTACTCATTGGCCGTTATGATATGAACACCCTTTCCTCGCAAAGCATGTAAGTAGCTGGGTAAAGTTGCGACAAGTGTCTTCCCCTCTCCCGTATTCATCTGGGCAATGGCACCCTCATTCAGGACAAAGGCGCCCATCAGCTGAACATCATAGGGCCTTAGCTTCAACACCCGTTTAGAAGCCTCCCGAACGACCGCGAAAGCCTCGATTTGAAGTTCCCTTAAATTTTTACCAGCATTCAATTCATTTGTGAATCTTTCCTTCATTCTCCTTAACTCTTGATCTGAGCATCTTTCAAATTCACCCTCCAGCCGATTCACTGCACCTACCCATTTATCTATTCGCTTTAAGTCTTTGGAGCTTTCTTTAAAGAACTTTTTCATACCCGATAGCATATGGTCCCCTCTTCTACGATTTCAATTGAACTCTACTGAAAGTATATCAGTTATTTATTTACTGTTTATAAAAAAATTACCTACACATTGTAATCAATAGTAAATCTTTTTTCATATTTTGCCGCTTGCTCCAATATCGTCTCCATGCCGTGAATCCAGTCTTTTTTTTAAGCAAAAAATATTATTCGATTTTCAAAAGTAATATAACATTTCTTCATCACTTCAATGGCAAGTTAATGAATGAATACCCACTCATATTGATTTTTCATTTTCAAATCCGACTAAAGGAGCGTTTATTAGACAAATGAAACATTATTCTTTAATACTTTCTTACTAATTATCAGGATAAATCTTAAAAAAATTTGTAACATTGAAGGAGGATTTAGCAAATCCAGTCAGAATATACTGTGTTATGAATTGGAGCGGGACATTTCCCACCCCATTTCATAATCATCAAGTATGTAGGGGGTAATGTATGAAAGGTTCAGGGTTACAGTTTAGCGGCTCCACAAATAAGGCTGGTTGGATCATCGCCATACTAGCAGTCTTATTCATTCCATTCATTTACGCAGCAATCATTCTAACTGCAAAGTGGGGTCCGTACGATCATTTGTCTAATTTGCCGGTTGCCGTAGTCAATAAGGATGCAGGTAGTACGCTGGGAGATAAACCGGTTAATGTCGGTAAAGATTTAGTAGCGGAGCTAAGGAAAAGTGATACCCTTGGCTGGGATTTTGTCGATGATAAAAAGGCAAAGAAAGGGCTTGAGAATACAGACTATTATATGGTCATCGAAATTCCGGAAAACTTCTCTCAGAATGTAACGACGGTCTTAGACGAAAATCCTGTTAAACCTGAATTAACATACATTCAGAACGAAGGGCTGCATTACATGGCGGCTCAAGTCACCAAAAGCGCCACTGAACGCATTCGTGAGAATCTGTCGAATAAAGTGACGGCCAGTTATACGACCGCCCTTCTCTCACAAATGGCCGGAATTGAAAACGGTTTCAACGACGGAGCTGGTGGCTCACAAAAAATCAATGACGGAGCTGGGAAACTAAAAACCGGAACGGCCCAAATCCTCGAATCGTTGCAGCAAAAAGCTCCTGATATCGAAAAGCTGGCAGGGGGTGCAGCCCAATTAAAAGTCGGAACCGGAACCATGTACAGCTCATTGGCCGGTAAGCAAGCGGATATCGGTAAATTGGCGGATGGCGCTAACCAAGTCGATACCGGTATGCAGCAGGTAAACGGCGGCGCCCGGAAATTAAATGCAGGTGCCCAAAAATTGAATGTAGGCATGACCGAATTGAATTCCGGTGCCCAAAGGCTCACCGGCGGCATTGTTCAAGCCAATACGGGAGCCCAAAAGCTTAGTGGCGGGGCCAGCCAGGTGGATGATGGCGCACATGCCGTATATGCAGGGGCAAGGAAGTTAACCGGAGGCGTCAATCAAGTCAATGATGGCGCTCAAAACCTAAAGGATGGAGCAGGCTCCCTTTATACCGGGGCAAAGGAATTATCCGGGGGTGCCAATAAAGTGAATGATGGTGCACAACAGGTGAATGATGGTGCCGGCTCCCTTTCTGCTGGTGCTAAGGAATTATCCGGTGGCGCCAATAAAGTGAACGATGGTGCTCAAGAGTTAAACTTGGGCACGAAGGGTTTAGTCATTGGCGTAAAGGATTTGAATGGAGGAGCAAAGCAAGTATTGGATGGCCTCGTTAAGGTTGAAGCGGGCAGCAACGGATTGAAGTCCGGTTTATCACAACTGGAAGCTGGCAGTAGCAATGCTGCCAAAGGAGCGGCTGCCGTAAATGCAGCAGTTGGCCAGTTGGCCCCGGGTTCAAAGGATGTAGTGCAAGGTATCAAAAAGCTTGGAGAACAAGTTCCAGGCCTTAAAGACAGCCCTGAATATCAGCAGTTAGTAGCTGGAAGTGAAATGGTCGCGGGAGGTTTAAGCGATTTGGCTGGCCAAACCCCAACCTTGGCTGGGGGAACGGACCAAATTTCACAGGGATTGAAAGGCGCTTTAGAGGGCTCCACTGATTTAGAGGCAGGACTGAATGGGTTGCTGGAAGGACAAAAAAAGGTATATGGAGGAACCCAAGATGTCGTCCAAGGGGCAAACCAACTATCCGCTGGTGCCGAAAAGGTTGCCGATGGGACAAGCCGTGTAGCATCAGGTAATGAGGAATTGGCTGATAATTCAGGTACTTTGGCCAAAGGTACGAAAGCTGTGGCCGATGGAACGAATTCAGTAGCTTCAGGAAATAAGAAATTGGCTGATGGTTCAGGCGCGGTGGCAAACGGCTCGAGAGCACTTGCCGATGGCACCCGTTCAGTAGCTGAAGGAAGTGAAGCCTTGACTGCTGGCTCAAGCGCGGTGGCAGACGGTACCCGTTCGGTGGCTGATGGCAATAAAGCATTGGCTGAAGGCACGAGCACACTGGCTGATGGCTCGGTTGCACTTGCCGATGGCATCCGGTCAGCAGCTTCCGGAAGTAACGAACTAGCAAATGGTTCAGGCAAACTGGCTGACGGGACTGGTGAGCTTACAGCCGGAACCGGAGCCGTAGCTGCCGGTAACCAAACCGTAAAGGCTGGCTGGAATCAGTTAACAGCCGGTGCATATAAATTGAATGAAGGGATGATCCAGGTAAGTGACGGTACGAACACCGTAAAAGCTGGTTGGGGCCCTTTAGCTAATGGTGTCCAACGAGTCGATGGCGGGTTGGGTGCAATCAAAGATGGCAGCAAGGAGCTGGCGGCTGGACTTTCAGGCGGCGCCGGTAAATTGAGTAACATCCATGCGAATGAGCAAAATATCGCCATGTTCGCCGCACCTGTCCAATTGAGCGGGGAGGCCATCCATGCATTCCCTAAATATCGCTATGCTAATGCGCCATATATCCTTTCATTAGCGCTATTTGTAGGTGTTTTGGTCATGGCATGTCTTTTCGACTTACAAAAGCCTGCCATTACAGAAGTCTCGGGCTTCAGATGGTATGCCAATAAGCTAGGAACGATGGCGGTGTTTGCCGCGGCACAGGCGCTAATCGCCTCCATTTTCGCTTCCTTTTATTTGAAATCAACGTTAACGAATGGCATCCTGCTGGTTTTATTCGCGATATTCGTCAGCTTAACCTTCCTGGCGATCGTGTTTTTCCTAGTCGTACTGGCAGGTAATATAGGCAGATTCATTGCATTTGCATTCCTAGTTTTACAACTATCCACAACTGGTTCAAGCTTGCCTGTTCAGATGCTTCCTGAAAACCTGGAAAGAATGAGTCATTTTCTTCCGCTTACGCATTCAATCAATGGCTTTAAATCAATGATAACCTTAAACAATCATGAATTATTTTGGTCAAGTGTAAGCGTTCTTGGCGCCTTCCTTCTCGTGTTTATCCTTCTTTCGCTAACAGCGATCTGGTTCAAGACAAGGCGCACATCGCAACAAGCACATGTGGAAGCATGACGCCCATCCCCTCCTGAATATCAGGAGGGGATTTTTTATGGACTTTTACAAATAATAGGGAGACACATAGCAAACGGAGGGTTATAGATAATGGAAATATCAAAAAAATCATCATTACTTCAAAAACTTTTCCAGCCCGAGCGCTTTGGGTTACTCATTCTTTCCTGCCTAATCGGCATCTCCCACCCCATTCAGGCTGAAACGAAAAACACACCGAAAAATGTCATCTTGCTAATCGGCGATGGCATGGGGTTAGGTGCCATAGAAATTGCCCGGCAATTGGAGTACGGTAAAACAGGTGCATTGCATATGGAAAAACTGGAGCACGTAGCCTTGATGCGCACTTATTCCGCCAATAATTACGTGACCGACTCCGCTGCTGGCGGGTCCGCGATTGCCACTGGCGTCAAAACCAACAATGAGTCAATCGGCGTCGATGTGAATGGCAATGAGGTGGATAGTGTATTGGATGCATTTCAAAACGATGGCAAAAAAGTCGGGATCATCTCGACCAATATGGTCGTAGATGCCACCCCTGCGGCCTTTGGTGCAAGTGTACCGAACCGGTGGACAGGCAGCGCCCATATCGCGAGGCAGCTCTTCGACAACCGAATTGATGTCATTCTCGGCGGAGGCGCCAGCTATTTTGGCGCAGATAAGCAAAACGGCGTGGACTTAATCAAGAAATTCAAAAATGCGGGCTATGGGATTGCAACGACTAAAGAGGAACTCAGTTCCATGGATAAAACAAAAAAACTATTGGGGCTATTTCACCCCACTTATATGAATTTCAAGCTTGATAAGGAAGTATTGAATTCCCAAGAACCATCACTGCCCGAAATGACCGCCAAAGCGATCCAAACTTTATCCAAGGGTGATAAGGGGTTCTTCTTGATGTCAGAGGGCGCACGGATTGACTCGATGGAGCATGCAGCCGATTTCACAGGCATATGGAAGGAAACGATCGAATTCGATCAGACCGTGAAAGAGGTTATGAATTGGGCCAAGAACAGAAATGATACATTAATCGTTGTGCTGGCCGACCATGAAACAATGGGAATATCTGCTTCGGAAACGATGGATATTGCGGCATTGAAAAAAATCCCGGTATCAACTGAATATATGTCCAAACAGCTTACATTCAATGGAAATAATGAAATCAATCCAGAAAGTGTCGCTTCCGTATTCAAGAAACATGCCCATATATCCCTTACCGATCAAGAAGTGCGTCAATTCATTGACAATGTTAGAAAGAATCGGACGCTCGTCTACCCGCAGCATCGAATTGATTGGGAAATCGGCAGCACCATCGCCAGGCACCATAAAGCTGGTGTAGCTGACCGGAGCATTCGCGCTGCCAGCTCAACTGGAGGTCACACAGCCAATATGATTCCCGTTTTTGCCGCAGGTCCAGGCAGTGAAAACATAGATGGGGTCATTGAAAATACCGATATTTCTAAAATCATCACAAAAGCTGCCGGCGTCCCGTTCACACCTGGTGAACACAAAGCAAAAAGCGAGGAATGAATACATTCCCCGCTTATGGTGAAGGTTGCCAGCAGCACTCTTTTTTATTCATTTTTTTACACAATCATTAAATCATGACCGCTCCACAACCGCCTTAGGATAAGGGAGAGGCTGAAGTGCAATGAAACGCTCTTAGTCCTCACTCTTCCTTTTCATTATGGACGTTGTTGGTGAAATATCAGCGATTGAGATGATCCATCATTCATGAATGAAGTGCAGTGCCTTTAACCTTCATTTCTTTACATGTTTTTTGGGCACAAATCCGACTTGGCTTCCCTTTTTCACTTTATACCACTCACCTTGTTGAGCCAATATCGTTAGAGCTTGATCCTCATATAGCGTTCCAATGGAAATAGCAGTTGGATTCGCCTTTTCTTTTATAAGTAATTCGCTTGCTGTCACGATGCCTGTCGTCTTCCTGATCGGGAATTGTGTTGATACGGCATTCGGGTTAACTCCCCCATCCTTGGCCGATATCAAGACCGTGAACATCCCGTCGGATATATTTCCAAAATCCCAGTTAACTGATTGACGCCCTTTACTGAACTGCCTTTCGGCAAGGACCCCCACCACTTTACCTTTGCTGTTCTTGATTTCCACGGCCAATTTCGAATCTTCATTTATCGTAAATGCTATATTCACTTTTTCGGTACTGTAGTCACCCGTTGTTTCGACATCGGTAATCATGGGTGCCGACGTATCTTTTCTTAAGTCGATCTCCAGTGTCCCCCTTGCTTCATTTCCGCTTCTGTCCCTTGCAGATACTGCTGCTGTATATGGACCATCGCCTACATCACTCACTTTCCAGACCGCCGTGTGGCTTCCCTTTTTCAATGATTGGTTACTGATTGGAGTAGCTACCGTTCTGCCTTCACCATCTTTAATCATGAGTGATACAGCTGCATCTTCTTTAAGTGAGTAGGCAATGGTGACTTGATCCTTCACATGATCCGGATTCGCTTTCATCATTATTGATGCCTCACTATTGGTGTGAACCTCTTCCGTTACCTCTGGTGCCTCGCCATATTCCTTGATGATAGCAGTATTGGGATAATAAAATGCCAAGATCTCCTGATATGTTTGACCTGACTCCGCTCTTGTCTTCGCGCCAAACTGGCTTAACCCGACTCCATGTCCGTAGCCTGACCCTTCAATAGCTATTCTGGAAGAATCGGAAGCCATGTCGTCTACCAAATAGCTTTTCATCACATCCCGACCAAGCATTCCCCTGATTTTTGAAGCCGGTACATTAGTAAGCTCCACTTTTTGCTCGGAGAGTTTCCCGCTTTTATCAACGAGACCCCTTACATAGAAATTCAGTTGGATGGACCCCTTCGTAGCTCGCCCGCCCGTTTTTTTATCAGAAAAGCTTAAAACGGGAACCTTCGTTATTTTAATATCCCGGTTCTTATAACCATTCCTTTTCAGCCAAGCCTTAAGATTAGGCACAATCGTTTTATCTTTTTCCTGTACACTTGTCCACCACTTATCCGGCTTCGTTAAGTCTTTGGTTGACAGGTCGATTTGTTGCTTATCAAGAGTTATCATCCATTTGGTTTTCGGATCATAGGCATCTTGTTTAATCGATAAATAGGCTAGAGGGTTTCCGCCTGACCAAACATTGGAATTCAATTCGGTCACGCCCCCGTTGCTTGAGGAAAAGAATGCCTCAATTATTTCTCCATCATGCTTGAGTACCATACCCGCTGTCTGTTCAATGGCTGAATCCGTACGGCTGTCACCTTCCGCCCCTCCATACACTTGATAGGAAATCGTATCATCGATCAATCTCGATTGATGGTGAGTAGCATATGTCCGGGCTGCAACCGCTTGAGCTTTCAGTGCTTCTGGGTGCCATAGGGCAGGCATTTCCATCGGGACCACACCCTTTAAATAGTCCTCGATAGGCACATGATTGATAGGCTGAATATAGCCTTCCGCCACTGTAAATAAGAATGAGCCATGATACGGCCGGCCATTTAGGGATAACAGGGCATCATCCTTAACCGGGGTGATATTTAATAAAGCAAATATTCCTAGTTTAAGCGAACCTTTATACACGGCAAGTTTTCCTGATTCCACGTTCAATTTCATCTCTTCTCCTGCCTTGATGAATATCTCTCCTCCGGAAGTTTGATAGTCCCCTGTTGCGGTTAGTTTGACACTCGTTATATTTCCAATATAATTCTTCAATTTCACTTCCATCGTTGCATTATCTTTAGCTGCAATTGCTCCATTTGTAGGAAATATAGCAAAAATGATAAAGAAAGTTATTAATAAACCCTTTGGTAAACTTCCCATTCTTTTCAACCTCTTTCCTATCTAGTTATCTTTCAACTATTTTCAACTTCTATCATCCGATTCTTTTTTCCTAATTCTAAAATAAACCTCGTTTATACATTCTGGATATCTTGCTTATAATCCTTCATTCCACATTACAACTTCCTTGCCGAACTCGCATGAAAAAACTGGACATGGAAAATCCACATCCAGCTTTTTAACCGTTTTACTTCAAATACTTTTTCAAAACGGGCTTCATATGATCAATAACGACATGGCTGCCGCCCCTTCCTTTTACATCTTCAACCATCCAGGCCATGAGAAGTTCCGGATTTTCCGTGTCCATGGCTACAAACCAGCCATTTTCCGTTCCATCGGAATTTTTGGATGCCTTGATTTCAGCCGTTCCCGTTTTGGCTGCGAATTTGATGCCAAGATCATTTATACCATGTCCGCTTCCCTTAGGATGTTCCACTACCTGTGTCAGCATTTTGGTGATCGTGTTCGCCTGCTCAGCAGTTATGGCATTTTTCTTCCATATTTCCTTTTCTTTTTTATCTCCTGTCAGCAACGTCGGCTTGACGATGTTCCCTTCATTTAAGAAGGCTGAGTACGTCATGGCCAGATGAAGCGTGCTCATTTGGACCTGTGCCTGACCATATCCGGCGTCAGCCAAGCGACCTTCACTGTCGATTTTTCCAATGCTCGATGCTTTGATCGGATAATCGTAGTTCAATGGTTCATCAAAACCAAATGCTTTCAGTCCGCTTGTGAATTTTTCCTTACCAAGCCCCAATGCTTTCTGGGCAAAATAAATATTATCAGAATAAATTAACGCTTTCTCCATATCGATGGCGACGCCCGGGTCAGAGACCCTTGTTATGGAATGGTCTTTCCATGTGGATTTAGCCCACGTTTTCCCCTGGATGCTGATTGCCTCGTTCGGATCGACTCCATTTTTCAAGGCGATTGCTGCCGTAAGGGCCTTGATCGTCGAGCCTGGTGCGAAGGTCGAACTGAAACGATTAAGCAGCGGCTTCCGGGAATCTTCCTCCAGCGCTTTTTGCTCTTCCTTTGTTATCCCCAAAATATATTTATTGGGGTCGAATGAAGGACTTGATACGAGTGCAAGCGTTTCGCCCGTTTTTGGTTCAAGAGCCGTTGCTGAACCAACTTCGTTCTTATATTGCTCGAAAATATCTTTTTGAAGCTCCGCGTCGATGGTTAATGTAATGGTTTCTCCCTCTTCGGCAGGCTTTTCAGCAATCACTTTTTCTTCGCCAGCTTCTGTTTTAATATAGATCTTGCCTCCTGGCTTTCCTTTCAAGCGTCCTTCCAAAACTTCCTCAAGGCCACGCTTGCCAATAACGTCGCTTGCGGTATACCCTTTACCTTGCAATTTCTCCAAATCTTCGGCAGATGCCTCACCGACATATCCAATCAAATGGGCCGTAGCTTCTTTGTAAGGATAAATCCGGGCTTCCGTATTATTGACTGACACCCCAGGAATGGCCAAAAGCTTTTCCAATGCTGCAGTATTGTCACTCGACATTTTCTTGATTGGCACAAAATAACCTGGTTTCACCCAAGATTGCTTTAACTTCCCATTAAGCTCGTCAGTGGACATATTGAGCATTCCAGCGACCTTTTTGACCGTTTCGGTTTCGCTTGTCATTTTCTCCGGCACAATCCCCACTTCGGAGACTGTTCCATTCATGGCAAGACCGCGCTCGTTCCGGTCGACAATTTCCCCGCGGACGGCCGGATATGTTTGAACCGATATCTTTTCACCAGCTTTTAACTGTGGGAATATGTAGCTTTCATTCCATTTGATGTACCAATTCTCCTCATCACCCTCGCCTTCCTTGACAAGGGTAGCTTGATGCTCAGAACTGACTGCCCCTGCCATCGTCGACAAATCAACGGTATAAGCAAGGTTCACTTTTTCTCCATCTTTATGCTTTTTTTCTTCTTTAGGCTGTTTATAATCCACTTTTAGGCGGTCGACCTCTATGCCCTTATAGATTTTTTCATAACGCTTCGCAAATTCATCCGCGCTAATTTCCTTCTTCGTTTCAGGTGACAGATATTCATACATTTTTGTGAAATCCTGTTTATTCCAAAGCTTGGTGTATGCCGCAAAGCGCTCTTCCGGGCTTGGCTCATCAGTACAGCCGGCCAGGAACAGTACGCTCATCAACAATAAGCTGGAAACTAAAGCTAGTTTCTTCATAAGTTCCTCCTAATAAATAGTTAGAATGATATACGTATAGTTTATCAAAATATTAGAGGAATGGGGAAATATGTATGAACATTTTCTTCATTTTGCTACTTTATCATTTTTTTGCTGAAGCAAAAGTCCTGTACACCAAGACCATGCCCAGAATATAGAAAACCTACAGGCCTATCTATATATCTTAAACCCCCGCACAAAAAAAAGGACTGAAACGTGCTCAGTACAGGTAATCCAAACTTTGGAAAATTGGAAAGAAGCATTTAAATGCAAAAACAAAAAACCGCAGACCCCTTTCATCTTCAAGGTTGTCTGCAGTTTGAATCCTGAACCTGAAATCAGGGCTATAGCATTCTTTTTTTGCGGCTTTTTTTCTCATGAAACCATTTCTTCAAGAAGAAAAATCCTAAAACGGATGAAATGATAAGCCCGCTTGTCGTCACGAATACAGCTACCCATTCATACAAGGTATAATCCATATACGTTTTCCAAGGTAATCTTTTCTTCCAATCCTCAATGTAAAGATTCATCCCGAATATTCCTGAAACGACCGTATAAATCGTTAAGATCTGCAAGAGATAATTACTGCTCTTGCCAGATAGTTTATCCTGATTCTGATAAAGGTAAGAAAGCGTTTCTTTCACCTCTTTATAAAGAGGAGCAATCCTAAAGGTTTCATCCGTTATTTTGAATAGCTCCTTGCCAGCCGCCGTGCTGTTAACTTCAGTGAATAAATACTTGGTAGTAAACTCCGTGATCATGAAGATCAGTTGTTCCGTATTGGACTGATCCTTTTCGATATCAATTTGGGAGTGCTCATGAACCAACTTGAGCAGCACAATTTTATAATAGAAGAACAGCAATATGGAATAAAAGTTTTGGCCGTACATTTCATTTGCCAATTGCAATTCCAGCTTCCCTTTCGCTTTCGTGACACAAGCGAATTGGTACATGCTTGTTACATAAAAGGTTTCCTCGCCCCACCTGTCATACACCCGCTTCTGATAATACTTATCAATATAAGCAGGGTTCAAGGCGCCGATGTATGGTTCTCCATCATTGTCGTATCCATTCAGTTCACTGGCCCGGAATAAATCTTCTTTACTGATGACACGATCCTCGGGGAATGCAATATAGCTGACGACATACATTCTTTCGTCGATAAAGAAGGGTAAGCTGCCGAAATAAGAGGGATCCGTCTGTCCTTCATCAATATATTGCTCCATGGGCGGCAAGAGTTCGTTAAAGATGAAATCCTTCACTTGTTCATAATGATTTTTCCTGCAGCCGACTTTTGTTTTCCGTTCATCTTCAGCAATCGGTTCAAGGATTCGAAAGGTATCGGCAAAATAAAGCACATCATTATACGAAAGGCCTTCAGGCAATGTAACACGCAGATTCATCATGCCAATATGAAATGGGCATATGAAGATATCGATAGAATTAATAATGAATGAGGTAGTTAAAAAGGGGGATTCGAAGTTGCAATCAATATCGAGCTTTTTTGTAAAACGCCGCAATCCTTCTTTTTCCTTCAAATTCGCTGGAAAAAGTATCGGCTCGATGTAGGGCATGAAATACTTTTCCAAATTACGGTGTGAAATCTTATGCTCTCCGTAATATTGGCCTTGCTGGTCCATATCTCTTAAATTCAAGAAAGCGAAATTGTCTTCAAGCAACTTATCAACAAACGATTCGATCTTTTTCCCTTCAAGCGCGAACGGAAAGAGGTACTGCTGGAAACTTCGCTTCGTATGATCATTTTTTTCTAGCTTAATTTCCATGATTATATTCCTCCGATTAACCTGGGATGTTCTAAGTTCACTTCACCTTGTTTCTTATGTTTACCCAAGTATACGTAAACAAAACGGAACATATTATAGAAATGAATTGGACAATTACCATAAGAAAAAAATCCCCCAAGCAAACGCTCGGGGGCCATCGAAAAGGGCTCTTCAACCCTCTTCACTTTAGGGTACTAGAAACTGATGTTTCTAATGAAAAATCCGATATTCGGACCATTTTAGCATGTATTTTCAATATGATAAAACACCGAATACATTCATATTTGGCCTTCTCACCTTATTAACGGCTAATTAAGCAGTATAAACAGGAACTGGCAAATGAATTTATAACTATAGGAATAATGATCATTCTTTCTTTTGTCAGCTTAGCCTCTTTGAGAAATCATGTTTTATAAAGGCGGAAAGGGGTAAATGAAAAAAAAGCAAAGGAGAGACACCCCCATGAAATCCGATAGCAATAAGCAAGCCTTGAAATGTATTAAAAGAACACATGGTTCAAAACCAACTGAACGAAAACAGATGAGCGATTTCATTAAAAAAATGAAAATGAATCATCAAAATTCTCATTTAAAAGGTAAAAACTCATGACATAATGGAAGGTCATGAGTTTTTGCGATTAAAATGCGATTTCTTTTCCCTGCAGGTTTTGCCTCACACATTTCTTGATACCGATTACATCCAGAAAATGTTGAATTTTCTTCATGGACGTTGCCTGATATTCATCAACGATGGAGAATTCTTTAATATAAGCGATTTTTTCTTGTACATCTGTATCTATATGATCTTGGTTGGATTCTTTTCCATTTGATTTTTTGCATGTGTACACTACAGCCTCACCAATTTTCCTGGTCGCCTTATCAAAATAAAAAGAAAACACAATGGCACATTCATCATCATAAAAAGAGGGTTGAACTTTCATATTAATATCAAGCATTAATTTACACCTCTCTCCTTTTTGTTATCTACACTATAACAAAATTCGTAAAGGTAAATGGGTGTTCCAAACCACACTCCCGCTTCCTCTGCACCCACCAAATGGACCTTATATCCCCCATGCATGGATAATTATAACTACAGGAATATGCGCAAAAGAATAACCATTGAAGTTAGGCCAAAAAAAGACACTCCCTTTAGGAAGTGTGTATGATACATTAGTTATTTTATGCTTTAGTGAATACTGAAGGTAATTCAAAAACGCTTGGCAATTCATGTGGTGTAACGCCACCTACTAATACGATAGCAGTTACTAAAAGAAAGGATACCGCGATTCCCTTAAAATTTTTCTTCATAGGTACTTCCTCCTTAATTTTATTAAAAATATTGGTTATAATAGAAATAAATTCTATAGTTGTATTTAACCATACTTTTGGTATAACAGTTTTGGCTATTCTGATAACGAGATTTATATTACAAAGGGTAAATTCTATTTTATACTTCTATTTTCCACTAAAAATATAACTCTAGGAATATTTTAAGGAGAGTTAACATGGATTTCTTTGCAGTAGGAAAAAAAATAAAAGAACTTAGAAAACAAATTGGTCTTTCTCAAGAAGAACTTTCAGAAGGCATTTGCACTCAAGCCCAAATCAGTAAAATTGAAAAAGGCGATGTCTATCCATATGCGACTACTCTTTACTTAATTTCTAAAAGGTTAGGTGTCGATGTGAATTACTTTTTCGACATCGGTATGACACCTAGATTGGATTATGTGCAAGAGGTTTCCCACCAGTTAAAAATCGCCCGAAGAACAATGAACTATCAAGAAATGAAGGAAATTGTTAGAACGGAAGAAAAAAATCCTTTATTTACTCAAAATAAACAAAATCACCAATTACTCATATGGCATAAAGGCATATATGAGTACATGATGAATAAAAATCTCGATAAAGCCATTCAGTATCTCGAAGAAGCGATTGCTTTATCAGATTTAACGGACAAGGTTTACTCTGAGCGGGAAATTGAATATTTAATTAGTATGGGCGTTATATATTTTGAAGAGAAGCTCTATGAAAAGGCCCGATATATTGATAATTTGGCTCTTACTCATCTAAACCACTTACCCTTTTTGAATGATAAAACGATAAAAACAAGATTATTTTATAATTCTGCCAGGGTTTCTACACGCTTGGAGGATTATAATGCATCCATTGCCTACTGTAAGGAAGCCATCAAGTGGTGCTTACAGGAAGATCACTTGTATCTATTAGGGGAGTTACATTATCATCTAGGTTATAACTATGAATTGCAGACAGATTATAAAAATGCTAAAAAGTGCATGGAACGAGCCCGATTGATCTTTGATTTACAAAAAGAAAAACGATTTGTTACTTTTATTGATGAAAAATTCAAAGCTTGGGAAATCAATTTAAAAATTCATTAAGAAAAAGCCATTCCTACTGGAATGGCTCTTTCCATTCGCCAGGAATATATATAATTTGACACTGATCATTTCCAAAACCTCTATTCTACATTTCAAATTCCAAGCCAAAATGAAGTATAATAAAAAGATGCTTCAAAAAGGCATCTGCCCTCAACATTTAGTTTCGTATAAAGATGATGATGGTTTTGAGGCCCCGTTAATGTAAATGTCCATCATTACCCTATAGAGGCCTTTATATCCGTTACGCACCGCTTATATTCAGGGCGGTTTTTGACGATATTGACTTTTATGGAAGTTAAATGAAAACTGGTCTTGTTGTTTTGAATGAACTTGTTCGTTTATATGGGGATAAGATGGAAATTGGTATGTAAAGCTATACATGCAGGCATGAATACAATTGTCAATGCACTGATCATGCATGGATCAGGCAAAAATATAATCTTGTTAAACAGGGGTAAACCCTGAAGGAGGAGAGTATGGAGCGGGAGTTGTTGTTAGTTGGGGAGCGGCTGGGCGAATTTTTGGAGGCCGATAATCCAGATGATTCGGACGTGGTGAATCAAGGGCTCCATTTATACCGTCAGGGGCTTGTTGAAATTAAAGAAGAAGCGGCCGATACGATAGCGGCCGAGGTACAGGATGTAACGCGCCATAAGGCCAGGCTGAATCTCCTCTTCCCTCAAGAGGGCAGCTGCACATGTGAGTCAAGATTCATTTGCCGGCATCAAATGGCCGTTTTCTTTTCAGCGTTCTCCGAACACGCGAGTGTTTCCGATTGGCTGAGCGAATGGAAAGCACCAAAACTGGAATCGCCTTCCCAGGCGCTGCAGCAAGTGAAACGTGCAAGTGAGTTACTGAAACAAGCGGAGGAGAAATCCATCATTTTAGATAAAAGCTATCCATCATGGAAGCAATTCGTGAACGTCACCTTCTCGGAGCATGTCGAACCTCATATTGGCGAACCAAACTATATGATGGAAAACCATATACAAACATACTTTAAACGCCTTAGCTCCAAGGCTCCCATGGAAAGGGAGTGGAAACTGCTCTACCAGTTCGTTACGCAATTTTGCACGATGCAGCTGACACTCAAAATGATTCAGCTACATACAAGCCAGACACACACGATCAGGGTCTTTTATGCAATCGCCGTCGACCTGGCGGAAGAATTGCATGAAACAGTACAGCCGCTTAGCCGGCAAGCGAGACCATTTGCCTTTGATCCCTTCGTTTTCAGCATCAAGGAAGATGTTGCTAAGCTTTTGGATGGAGTATTCGGTCTTGAATATGAAAAAATCGATCTCTACAGGGAAATTTGGACCTATTTATTCTCCAACTCCTCTTGGCGCAGAGAAGAGCTGGAACGAATCAAAGAAGAGCTTCCAGACAAGTATATGGGCACGACTGAGAGAACGTCCTATTCCCTCGCAGCCATTCACCTATCCCTTCTGGAGAATCAAGATAAACAGGCCTTTGAGCTTCTCCATGAATTAAAGAAGGAAGCCTGTCCATATATTTTCTATTGGCTGAATCTCCTGGCTGAATCAGATAACCGTTCACGCGGCATCCCATTCATTGAATTCATCATCGCCAATGTCCAGGAATTCCTCGCAGATCTATCCGATTATTATCAGCGGGTAGACTTCGTAAGGACCTTTACGACTGTGATCAGCAGCTACTGTCATAAATTGAAACGAATGGACTTACTGGAGAAATTTTACAGAGCCTCCCTTCCTCACAGCTATTGGAACTATGCTAATTTTCTTTTTGAACAAGGACAATACAAAAAATGGGTGGAAATGCATATTTACTCTGAAATCAGCATTGATTTAATCAGCAGTGAGTCCATCAAAGAAGTAGTCTCTAAAGAGCCGGAGCTAATCCTGCCCCTTTACTACCATGCGGTACAGGAAAAGGTTTCGTTAAAAAACAGACCTGCCTATAAGCAAGCTGTCCGATATTTAAAGAAGATGCGCACCATTTATAAAAAGACCAAAAGGGAAGACATATTTGAACGCTATATATTATATGTTGCCGATTCAACTAAACGGCTTCGCGCTTTCCAAGAAGAATTAAAAAGGGGTAAGCTTATCGATGTTTAATCCAGGGAAATTAAAAATAAAAATAGCGGCTCTCGAAAACGGAGCCTACGCCCTTGGTGTCGTCAACGAGGACCAGGCCTTCCTTAACACGAATCATATACGCCGGCTGCTCTTCAATTGGGATGACGCAAGCTTTTATGGCACGAAAATGACTACGGATACCATGGATGGCAATCCTGTTTTCATTCTTGATGCGTGGGGGCTTCTCAACTTTTTTGCGAAGGAGAGCTTCAACTCCTTCATAGAATGGGAATGGTCCGAGATTTCTTCCCTTTGCCTGTCAGCTGCGCCCGTTCTTCATGAATCCATCGAGGAGGGCATCCCGGTACCCGATTTCACCAATTTGCAGCTTGACGCCATTGGCTGGAAGCTCCCGGAAGAAGTCGAGGAGGAATTCGTCCCTTCATTTTGGGAAGAAAGCATCGCATTGGATCTCCCTTCGCCTGAAGCGGAAACCAATCGGTCATTCATCGAAAAGTGGTATAACGGTGCCGCTAACATGTATTTAAGGAATTATTCACCTATGCATCATAAATGGAGCGAAGCCATCGGGGCATTAAGTGATTCGAGACTATCGCCCGAAGAATTGCAGGCCTTTTTTGATAAAGAAAGCTGGCAGGAATGGCTCGGAACAAAGCCAGATCCGAAACCCTTCACCATTGGCCTGCGGTTAACGGAACCACCTGACGGCAATGGACCCTGGATACTCGACGTAACCCTTCGTTCCAAAAGGGATGAGAATATCGTCGAAACCTATACCGGAAAAAAACTGCCGCGCGGCTGGAACAAGTATGCGAGCGAAGTCGTGCGGGCCACGAAACGCTGGCAGCTCGTCGTGCCCTGGTTAGGAGAAAATGGACGGCTAAAAAGGGAGATTTCGGAAACGGACGCATGGGAGTTCTTGACGGATGCAAGTGAAAAACTTCTGTTCCTTGGCGTCGAAATCCTCCTTCCATCCTGGTGGCTTGCCTTGAAGGAGTCCTCCTTGAAGGTGAAGGCCAAAGTAAAGAGCCAATCGAACCGCGGTCCTTCATACGTAGGTTTGAAAGCTTTGATGGATTTT
Source organism: Peribacillus muralis (assembly GCF_001645685.2). Taxonomy (NCBI): domain Bacteria; kingdom Bacillati; phylum Bacillota; class Bacilli; order Caryophanales; family Bacillaceae; genus Peribacillus; species Peribacillus muralis. Next base: position 4,661,947 of record NZ_CP017080.1, read on the forward strand.
GATTGGCGCTTCTCATTAAATGGCAAGGAGCTCAGCGAGGCGGAGTTCGCGGAGCTCGTCGACCAAAAAAGACGGCTCGTCTTCATCCGCGGTCAATGGGTCAAGCTGGACCCGGCTTTCATTAAGCAAATTCAGGTGCTGATGGAAACGGCTAATGAAAAGGGGCTACAGCTGTCAGACTTACTGCAGCAGGAATTATTGAATGGCAAAAATGAAACTGAGGATATCGATTCTGAAAATGATGATATGCTCCGAATTCAATTTGAATTGAATCAGGAGCTCCGTAAGATGATAGGAAGGCTCAGGGAAGCTAAAAACATTTCCATCCTTCCCGTTCCCGATGAACTGCAAGGTGACCTGCGCCCCTATCAAAAGCTGGGCATGAGCTGGCTGCTTTTTTTAAGGGAGCATGGCTTTGGTGCTTGCCTTGCGGATGATATGGGGCTGGGGAAAACGGTCCAGATGATTGCCTACCTGCTTCATGTCAAAAACAACGAAGGGGCAGGTAAAGAGCTGCCCATCACATCCAATGATGAGCAAACGAGTGAAACGATCATCGTCGAAGAGGAAATCGGCAGAGCGGAGAGTGTAGCGGAAGATATCATTGCACCCACTCTGGAACCCGTTTCCGTACAATCAGCGCTCATCGTCTGCCCTACTTCGGTCCTTGGCAACTGGCAGAAGGAATTGGAAAAATTTGCACCGACCCTTAAGGTCCACCTGCATTACGGTTCTAATCGATCAAAAGGCGAGGACTTTGCCAAGAAAGCTGCACAGCACGATATTGTGTTAACCTCCTATGGCCTGACGCATCAAGATGTCGTTGAACTGTCCTCCATTCAATGGAGCAGCGTCATCCTTGATGAAGCACAAAATATCAAGAATGCCCAAACCAAGCAATCCAAGGCGGTCCGCAAGCTCAATGGCCGGCATCATATCGCTTTATCAGGTACGCCGATGGAAAACCGCTTAAGTGAGCTATGGGCGATTTTCGACTTCATTAACAAAGGCTATCTCGGAACGCTGGCCCAGTTTCAGGAAAAATATGTGGCCACCATCGAACGGGATGAACAAAAAGATAAAATCAAGGAATTACAGCGTTTAATACAGCCGTTCCTGCTCCGTCGTACAAAACGGGATAAAGATGTCGCACTCAATCTTCCCGATAAGCAGGAGCAGAAGGAATTCGTCCCGCTTACCACCGAGCAAGCATCGTTGTATGAACAACTGATCAAGGATACCTTCACCGATATTGAACAGCTGTCAGCCTTTGAGCGAAAAGGCATCATCCTGCAGATGCTGAACAAGCTAAAGCAGCTTTGTAATCACCCTGCTCTTTATTTAAAAGAGCTTGATAAGGAAAACATCATGAAAGCGGCGAATCGATCGGGCAAACTCGAGAAGCTTACCGAGCTTGTCGATGCCGTCCGCGAACAGGATGAAAGCTGTCTCATTTTCACGCAATATATCGGGATGGGCAACATGATGAAGGAATTGCTGGAAAAACGTTACAACATCGAAGTTCCATTCCTGAACGGGAGTGCCAACAAGAAGCAACGTGATGAAATGATTACACGATTCCAAGATGGAGAATTCCCTATATTCATTCTCTCATTGAAGGCTGGCGGCACCGGCCTTAATCTAACAGAAGCAAACCACGTGATACATTATGATCGCTGGTGGAACCCGGCTGTCGAGAATCAAGCCACCGATCGCGCTTACCGAATTGGACAGCAACGATTCGTTCATGTTCATAAGCTGATCTGTACAGGGACCCTGGAAGAAAAAATCGATCAAATGCTAGATAAAAAGCAAGCATTGAACGACGAAATCATTAGCAGCGACAACTGGATCACCGAGCTTTCCACAGAGGAAATCAAGGATCTTGTCGCTCTTCAATAAGCTCGAAAGGAGAATGCCCATTCGAATGGGCATTCTCCTTTTTCGATTGGAACCGCCGCCGCATCCAGCTCGTACACAAATCGAATGAACGTCGATTCAAAAAAGCGAACTCATCATATAGAGAGCCGTAATCCAGATGATGATTGCCGAAATTTTATTTAACAGCTTAAGGAACTTCCCTGATGTATCAGCCTTTTTCAACAATCGCCCTGCAAAACAAAGTCCATGGAACCAACACCATGACACCGCGACGCACGTTGCGGTGAAAATCACTTTATCCGTTCCTGAATAAACAAGCGAGCTCGAACCGATCACACCGATCGTATCCAAGATGGCATGTGGATTCAGCAATGACACCGATAAAGCAAAAACCATTTGTTTTTTGGCGGACATTTGCTTTGTTTGAGCACCCGCTTGGAGATTTGTACCGGAAGCCCAAATCTGAAACCCCATATACAATAAAAATATGATGCCAATAATGATTAATGCCAGATGCAGCCAATCATATTGCATGACAATCAACGAAACACCCAAAACGGCCAACAGTATGAGTGCTGAATCACAGATGGCAGCTGTGATCGTTGCTGGCAATGCTTTTTTTATGCTCGGCTGGATTGCGCCTTGATTGAAAATAAAGACATTCTGCGCTCCTAATGGGAGGATCAGGCCCAATGCCAATAATAATCCATGAAAAAATGGTCCCATACGACTACCTTCCTCCTTCATTTTCAGTATAATGAAAAAAACAGAGGATTTGACCATCCAATTGGGAGGGTCCAGACCCAACCAATTGAGAAAATATCATCCATGAAAGGAGTGGTTTTCGTATCGTTATCGATTGGAGACCGAACAGGAAATCAAGCCTATCCCTTCACCAGCAAATAGTGAATTGGATGAAACAACAGATTACAAGGGGTGAATGGCCAGTGGCGACCAAGCTTCCATCGCAACGCTCATTGGCAGATTCTTTTGGTATAAACCGAAGTACGGTCATTACGGCCATTGATGAATTGATTGCAGACGGTCTACTGGATACAAAGGTAGGGTCCGGTACATTCGTATCGAATAATACTTGGAACGTTCTAGTCGCAAGCAATCAGCCTGACTGGGGGAACTATGTCCGAAATGGCCTGCATGAACCTAATTTACAAACGATTCAGGACATCAATCTCCATGAAACGGACACGACCATGATCAGATTGGGCACTGGCGAGCTTTCCCCTTCACTACTGCCAATTAAGAAAATCGAGCAGACGCTGCAATCCATTGCTTTTGATGCACAGTCATTAGGGTATTCCGAGCCAAAGGGGGATAAAAGACTGCGGCAAAGCATAAGTGATCATTTAAAGGAAAAAGGAGTAATCGCAAGTCCCAGCTCGCTCATGATCGTATCCGGAGGGCTTCAGGCACTACAATTGATTGCAGTCGGCTTGCTTCAAAAAGGCTCATTGGTCTTACATGAATCGCCTTCTTATATAAATTCGGTTCATCCCTTTCAATCTGCAGGCATGCAGTTGACGGGGTTATCAAAACAAAGCAGGGAAACTATCCCGAAACAAATAAAGAAAATCAACGGGAAACAGAAAGCGTCTCTTTTTTATACGGTTCCAACGTTTAACAACCCAACCAATGCAACATGGACAAGGGAGGAGCGATTGGAACTCCTATCTCTATGCAAAAAGGAACAGGTTCCAATTATTGAAGACGACGTTTATAGTGATTTATGGTTTGAAAAAGAACCGCCGCCCCCCTTAAAATCCTTTGATGACGATGGTCTCGTCTTGCACATTGGCAGTGTATCGAAAACATTAAGCCCAGGGTTACGCATCGGGTGGATTGCAGGGCCGATGCCTGTTATTGAACGTTTGGCAGATATTAAAATGCAAATGGACTACGGATCGAGTGCACTGTCGCAGCAGCTTGTGGCAGCATGGCTATCACAAGGCGAACATTCCAAGCATTTAGATTGGCTGCGGGGTGAATTGATCGCACGCAGGGATTTAACACTTGCTCTTCTCAAGCAACATTTTCAAGGAATGGCTAAATGGCAAATACCGCAAGGCGGATTTTATATATGGTTAGAATTATGCAAACCGATTGTAAACCCAACCCTCTTCAAGCAGGCGCTAAAGGAACACCTGCTCATCAATCCAGGGTACATATATGAACCGAATAACCATACCCACCTTCGGCTCTCGTACTCATATGCATCTGAGGAACAACTCGCTTATGGGATTCAAACCCTTTCGGAAATCATTCGGCGTTTGATCTAATCATGGGATACACATTAATCGGGCCAATAAAGGGCTGCCACGGCAGCCTTTTTATTTAGCTAAAGAATTGCTCCACTTTTTACCGTCTTCCCGCTCAAATTGTTGATGAAAAAAGAATGGTGTTTTCCATGATCGATCATGATATGCTCCAGAATTGCATTAAGCGCCCTGCCTTTATCAAGCTGATATTCTTCCGAACTTTCCTCGATCGTGATCACTTCTTTATGCGGGTCATAATTAATTGATGTTTTGGCACCCTTCTCAAAGAAAGACAGGGTTACTAACTGGCATAGTGGATAATTTTGATAAGTTGAATCTGGGAGGGGCCTTCTTTCAAATGGAGAACTGACATGTTGAAGTGCATCAAAAAAACTTGGTTTTGCCAAGGAAGTGGGGTTACTGTCCCTTCTTTCGATCTTCACAGTGATTCCACGAACATCATCATATTTCATAGAGATCCTCCTTTCAATAGGTTCCTTATACCTAATTCTTTTTACTCATATGAATTACCTGCTAAATTATAAAAATAATTTACTATAACCAAAAAAAATGCTCCATGCAACTGTCACCGTAAACAAAATAGCTTGTAAACCCGTTTTAATGCACGAATGGTTGTTTTTTGGAACGAAGGCTGCGAGATCCCTTCGGGAAGTGCGACTAAGGGGAAGAAAGCAAGGAGGCCCATGGACCGCCTCTGGACAACCTAGCTCCGCGAAAACAGCTTATGGTACGTAACTCGCGTGTTTTAGACTTGCATCGATTGAGGTAGGTTTTCTTTAAATTGCTATTTACAGACGCAATCGGGATTGTTTCTCGTCAACTTCTTGTGTTACGCTCAAATTCGGCCCGGGTTCTTCGCATAATCATCGCTTTCTTACACCATTTTGGCGCGTTACTCGCCAATTTAGCTACTTTACTCGCCAATTCGACACTTTTACTCGCCAATTTAGCTACTTTACTCGCCAATCCGACACTTTTACTCGCGAGTTTAGACTCAATGATGGTTCCACCTTCGCCTTCGCCCAAAGTGGAGTGCAGCCTCCAAGTATCAAAACAAAAAACTGTAGACAAACTCCGGATTGCCCGAGTTTGTCTACAGCATAAGATTTATTTCTTTGCTTTGAATATGTTGAATTCCTTCTTCGATTCATTTCCAGCAAGATCGGTCACTTTAAATTCAATCTTGTTGTTGCCCGATTTAAGCGGCAGCTCCAGCTTCTTTATTTCCTTCTTAAAAGCTCGCATTTTGTATGGTTCCTTGAATTCATTATAGAACACTTCGCTTCCATTCAAGTAAAGGCGGATTTCATCGAAATTATCCTCCACCGTCACGTCCACTTTCGGGTTTTTCGCTTTTACGCCCACAGTTGCCGGTACGCCTTTAACCTTTAAACCTGGTTTTGTCGTATCAACCATGAACAGCTTTTTAAAGGAAACCGTGTTATCCCAATTGTCTGTCGCTTTAACTGTCATGCTTTGAACGCCATCTGCATATTTCTTTTCATATGAGAATTCATATTTCTTATTCGTTTTGTTATACGTTACAGGGACCGTTTGATTATCGATTTTAAATTCCTTGATCTTCGATGCTTCCTCGATTTCCCCTGTTATTTTGATTTTGCTTTTATTGTTCACGCTTAAGGTTTCAGGACTTTTAATTTTTACAGCTGGTGCATAATTATCGATTGGGGCTGAATCCTTGGCTAATTCAGTTTCAGCGACCTTTTTATTGCCTGCATTGTCAATCGCCACAACCTGAACCTTTTCCCCTCTTAGATCAGGCAGGGTGAATTGTTTCGATGTCGCCGGAAGCGGCTTCTCAGTGATCGATTTTCCATCGACCTGAACTTCATAATAAGCTATTCCCGATCCATTCAGATTATCTTTACCTTGGATCGTTAACACGTTACCCTTTTTCGAAATCCTGACCGTTGGTTTCACTGTATCGATTCTGATCGGCATTTTAAACGTCTGCCATTGTGCTCCCTTGTAATCTATCAGAGCTTTAATTTCAAAATAATAGACACCATCTTTGGCGAATGCATTATTGACCTTCCCATCCCATTTCCGGGCTGGATCTAGTGTATAAGCAGTTCCTTCCCCACCATCATAATAGTTCTTGCTCACATTATTCTCCGTGCGAAGTTTCCGCACTTGTTTGTTTTCACTATTCAAGATGCTGTACTCTACCTTTTTGGCATTCCTCAAGAATGATAGAAGCGGAACGAAGTCGTCCTGTGAGCCGTCACCATTCGGGGAAATCGCTATGCGTTTGCTGCTGAATGTATCGGCTGCTGGATCGTAGCCAAGGTAATCGAAATCTTTACCTACTGTCGTCACAGCACCTGCCACGCCATAGAAAGACTCTTTTTCATATTTTGTTCCATCAAGGATCGGTGCCTTATCCCACTCTCCCTTGAACCCTACATACGGTACATGCAGCTCCGGATTAGTGTCTGCTGGATCCTTCAAAGTAACGAATCCTTCTACAAAATATCCATTCGGGAAGACCTTATTAATGTCGACAAGCGTCTGAAGATCATCGCCAAGCACTTTTCCTTTGGATATGTCGACTTTCACTTCAAAGGTGACCGATTTTTTCGCTGGTACAGTGATTTTGTTTGTGTCTTTATTATTGATTTTGATTGAAGCGTCCTTAATTTCCTGCGCTTCCAACTGATGAGCGGAATACCCGAGTCGACCTTTGAATGAATAGTCCGTTTGGATATTTCCTTTTACATCGTATTTGACTGCTTTGTTGCTGAAATTCTCAACCTTCAATTTAAATGCGAACGTATTGCCGACCTCTTTCATGGCTACCTTCGCTTCTTTCGTATTAGCCTCCGTCACGACGGCTGGCGTGGACAATGCTGAATGAAGCTGCATGACTCCAGCTCCCTGCCTGCGTGGCGAGTAAGGATTTTCCCAACCAAATGCCTTGTTGACGACTCCTTGATCCTTGACGGGCTTTGACGTGTTCATCATCAAATTCTTAGCCAAATTGGTCCGGGCAGGCCCTGTTAATTTAAACTCTTTATCGACTCTTTCCAGAACAAGGGCAGAGCCGCCTGAAACATGTGGTGCTGCCATCGAGGTGCCACTCATCATCCCATATTCATCGTTGTTCAACGTCGAGTATATTTGTCCTCCCGGAGCAGTGATTTCTGGTTTGAAGTCCAAATTCGGCGCAACGCCCCACGAACTGAAGGCACTCATTTTTCCAGCTTCCGGGTTTGCCGATTTTGTTTTATCGCCATTGAAGCTGACCTTAACCTTTTCTCCAGCAGTTAAGGTCGTTTTCAGCTTAGCTCCATCTGATTTCAGCATGAACAGCTGGGGAATCGTTATGCTTGCATCCGTCGCCATCGAAATGTAGCCATCGGCATTGTTAAAAATAATCACGCCTGCTGCCCCTGCTGCCTGTGCATTTTTAGCTTTATCGATAAACGAGAGCGTGCCGCGCTCAATGAGGGCAAACTTGCCCTTCACATCAACTTTCGCAAGCTCCTCTGGCGTCCCGATTCCTGCCGCAGCAAGGTCATACGTTTTTTCCTTTAAAGCATTGGGATGCACGCTTGACGCCGACATGAACGGAGCCTTGCCTTCTTTACCGCCAATATCATAAGTCACCGCATCCAAATCCATAAAGTTATTCTCGACGGATGCCACTTGGACCGAATCATAAGCAAGTCCTGGTGAGCCTGATACGCCAATATCAGGGTTGGAGGCTGATGGATTGGCAAATCCGTTACCGAAGTGAGCCGAGTTACCTGCCGAGATCGACATGAGTATTCCATTATTTACAGCTCTCGATACCGCCTGCTGTTCGGGATCGTCCTCTGATACAAAGCCTGCAGTCGAGCCAAGGCTCATATTCAGTACATCTGCCCCTAAAATGATGGCATCGTCAATGGCCTTGATATAAATATCTCCCCATGTCGTCTTCATGGCAGGATCATTTCCGAATACCTTCAAAGCAAGCAGCTGGGCTTCTGGAGCAACCCCTTTAATGCCTCCGTGCGCTTCATCTCCATTTGCGCCAGCCGTTCCTGCGACATGCATCCCATGCATCGAGGCACCTTCACCAAGATCAAGGATTTCTTCATTTTCATCCATGTAGTTGTATCCATAAGGAACTTTAGGCGTAAAGTAGTTGCCCAATAGATGGCTAGACTTCTTCATCCCCTTTACTTCACTTTCACTTAGCTCCGCCTTATTCTCTTCGTTCAGGACCATATCACGGTGTGATGGATCAATTCCCGTATCGATGATCCCGATGACCATTCCTTCCCCTTTATAACCATATTCCCGCCAAGCTTCCTGGGCTTGGACAAGTTCTTTACTATAAATCATATCGGGCTTTTCCACAGGCCGCTCATATTCATTCGCAATATGTACTTCAGCAACTTCAGGCATGGCCTCGATCTTTTTGATTTCACCATACTGGATTTCACCGCTGAACCCATTGACTACTGTCGTAAAGCTTTCCAATTCCTTGAACGCGATTTTTTTCTCTTTCACCTTATTTTTCAACTTCTTCTGGTTAGCCAGCTTTTCAGACTTCAATTGCTGTTTCTTCGTTTTTGATAATTGCTTAAATAGCTTGCCTTCCTTGGAAGCTATTTCAATCGCGGGCGCTTCCTTCATCTCTACGATGACCCTGACTTTCTCGTTACTTTTATAATTCTTTCCGATATCATCTTGCTTCAACTTCAGGATACTCTGCTGATCCTTCTTGCCTTCGCCAGAGCCGCTCGGTAAATTCGGAAGCTTGGCTGCGGAAACGCTTGCAGTAAATGCTAATAAAAAGATTGCTAGAATGGACAAGCTGCGTTTAATCAATGAACTTTTCCTCCTCTAAAATAATCAATATTTGGAATTTTATTACTAATTATAAAAATACCACAACTTTTGGGGTGATTTTAAGAGATAAAAGTCACTATTTTCCTATTTGAAAATAGGATTTTGTCATTATTTTTGATATTTTGATAGATTTAAATAAAAACGCCAGAAAGATGGTGATGTTAAACTAACATCACCCTTTATTCTCTAGTTTTTCATTCGCGGATCCAAAGCATCACGCAGGCCATCCCCCATAAGATTGAAGCCAAGGACCGTAAGCATGATTGCTAGTCCAGGAAAAAGGACCGTCCAAGGGGCCTGAATGATAAAAGATCTTGAATCGGCTAGCATTTTCCCCCACTCTGGTGCTGGCGGCTGTGCCCCAAGACCGAGGAAACCGAGTGCTGCACACTCAATGATGGCAGTGGCAATCGCCAGGGTCCCTTGCACGATAATCGGCGCAAGGCTATTTGGAAGAACGTGATGAAGAAGGATCCGCCCATCTCCCATTCCAATGGCCTTTGCAGCCGTTACGTATTCTTCTTCTTTCACCGTTAACACCCGTGAACGTAAAAGCCGCCCGAATATCGGGACATTAACGATGGCAATGGCAATGAGCGCATTGCGAAGGGAAGGTCCCAAAACCGCTACCACCGCAATGGCAAGCAGGATACTTGGAAACGCCAAAATGATATCAAAAACCCTCGAAATGATCGTATCTATCCACTTTCCATAATAACCGGCGATGATTCCAAGGAAGGACCCGACCAAAACAGATCCGGCTACAGATAAAAAGCCGACTCCAATCGATATTCGCGATCCATAAATGACCCGGCTTAAAATATCACGGCCGAATTCATCCGTTCCAAACCAATGTTCTGCAGATGGCGCCAAATGTTTATCACTTAGCTTTTGTCCCTCGAATGAATATGGTGCAATGAGTGGAGCGAAGATGGCGATCAAGATGAAAAATAAAACGATGCCGAGACCTACCAGGGCCACCTTATTCTTCTTAAAGCTCTTCCATCCTTCCTTCCAGGGAGAGATGACTTGATCCTCTGCCTCTTTATGAGGAAGAATTGGCGATGTATTCGTTGCTATTTCAGGCATGAGTTTCCCTCCCTATTTATACTTGATCCTAGGATCGATCGCTGCATACAACAAGTCCACAATTAAATTGATCATGACGAATAAAAAGGCGATGACAAGAATCCCGGACTGTATGACCGGATAATCCCGGGATAGGATTGCATCATAGATATATGTACCGATACCTGGCCAGCCAAAAATGTTTTCCGTTAAAATGGCCCCGCCCAAAAGCAATCCTGTCTGCAGACCGATGACCGTCACTACGGGAATCAAGGCATTCTTCAAGGAGTGCTTGTAAACGACCCAAAACATTTTCATTCCCTTAGCACGGGCGGTGCGGATGAAATCCGACCTCATGACTTCGAGCATGGATGAACGTGTCATCCTTGCAATGATTGCCATCGGAATGGTCGCAAGCGCCAATCCCGGCAAAATGAGATGCCTGATCACTTCAAAAAACTGATCGAGCCTGCCATTCATGAGTGTATCAATCAGGTAAAGTCCAGTTATGGCCTCGACGGGGTCCCTGATGTTATCCCGGCCTGTCGTCGGAAGCAAGTCCCATTGAATGGAGATGATGTATTGCTCCATCAATCCAAGCCAGAATATCGGCATGGACAAGCCCACCAACGCGATCACCATCGCCACATAGTCAAACCATGAGTTTTGGAACCAGGCCGAGATGATTCCCGCATTTACCCCAATGACGACAGCGATGATCATGGCAATCAATGCCAGCTCTATCGTGGCCATTAAATATGGCCCAATTTCCTCGGAAACAGGACTATTCGTTTTTAGCGATACACCGAGATCACCCTGCACCAATCCTGCTAAATAGTCCCAAAATTGAACGAACCAAGGCTTATCCAGTCCTAGTTGCTTGGTCATTGCCGCAACAGCCTCTTCTGTTGCTTGCTGCCCAAGAATCACCTGTGCAGGATTACCTGGAATCGCCCGAATCATCATGAATACAATAAAAGCCATTCCGAGCAGTACTGGAATGAGAGATCCTAAACGTCGTACGGTATAGGAAAACATAACAATCACCCTCCTTTAGCATAACGGTCCTTTTTAGCGTCCTTTATTCTTTTGAAATGCAATCCATAACAAAACCGGGAAGCATGCAAAACTACATACTACCCGGTCCTTACGGTTAATTTTCTAAAGAAACGTTAATAAGGGATTGCGAACCAGTTGGATGTGGAACAAACCCTTTGACAGTCTTGGATCCGGCTAGCTGAGGTAAAGAATGGACAAGTGGAACCCATGGTGCATCATCATGGATGATTTCCTGGGCTTTTCCATATAACTCATTACGCTTGGCTTCATCTGCCGTGGACTGGGCCTCGATCAATAGATCGTGCACTTCATCATTTGCATAACGGGAATAATTGTTTGAGCCGATATTGTCTTTATCCAATAAGGCATAAAGGAAGTTATCTGCATCTCCATTATCCCCAGTCCAGCCTAGCATGAAGGATTGAGCCTCACCAGCCTGCACTTTCTCTAGATATGCAGCCCATTCGTATGAAACGATATTTGCCTCAATACCTACCTGCTTTAAGCTGGCTTGAATGGCCTCGGCCACTTTTTGACCATCTGGCATATATGGACGTGGTACAGGCATTGCCCATAGATCCATTTTGAATCCTTTTTCATATCCTGCTTTTTTCAGAAGTTCCTTCGCTTTTTCGACATCATAGTCATAGTCTTCGATATTGTCATTGTATCCAGAAACGGAAGGCGGCATTGGATTCTTTGCAGGCTCCGCTGTTCCTTCGAAGAAGTTATCGATGATTTCCTTTTTGTTGATCAAATGCGAGATGGCCTGACGCACTTCTTTTTTGTCGAAAGGCTTTTTCTCAACATTGAATCCAAAGTAGCCGACATTCATGGATGGACGTTCGAATAACTGCAATTTGTCATCACCTGTAACTTTACTGATATCGCTTGGGTTCAAACCGTCCATTAAGTCAATTTCACCTTTGATTACAGCATTTAAACGTGCAGAGTTATCTTTAATGACTTTAAACGTGATTCCATCAAGTTTTGGCAGTCCTTTTTGCCAATAGTCTTCGTTTTTCACCACTTCGATCGTATCGCCAGGCTTCCATGACTTGAATTTGAAAGGACCTGTTCCAGAAGGGTTCTTCGTAAAGCCGTCTCCCTCTTTTTCCAAACCAGCCGGACTGGCAATGGCAAATGTAGGCATGGCAATGTTTTTCAGGAATGGCGCCTGCGGACGGTTCAATGTGAATTCAACCGTGCTTGCATCAACTGCTTTCACTTCCTTGATGACATGGCCTTCATCACCTTCAAATCCTCCGAACATGGAGGCATAATAAGCGAATTTCCCTTCATCCTTGCTTTTTGCCCAGCGTTGAAAGTTCTTTACGACAGCATCTGCATTGAAATCGGAGCCATCATGGAACTTGATTCCCGTTTTCAATTTGAATGTGTAGGTCTTTGCGTCATCAGATACATCCCAAGATTCGGCAAGGCCAGGTTTTATCTCTGTATTATCTTCTCCATATTTTACTAGCGTTTCAAAAATTTGTTGTGTGACGATGAACGATTCACCATCAGTTACGATAGCTGGGTCAAGACCGACGGCATCTCCGCCTTTACCATAAATCAATGTACCGCCCTTCGCTTCCCCCGATCCTCCTCCTTTGCCGTCCTCTTTCGATGTGGACGAGGAGCATCCCGCTAGCGCCAATGACAGGGCCAGGATACAAGTCAACAATAAAGCTAATGATTTCTTCATTTTCTTCCCCCTTATTTTTCAAGATTTATGTATACGCCGTCATGTCAGTTATATAAATGACAAGCAACGTAGTGACCAGGTTTATGTTCATGCAAGATCGGCTTTTCCGATTGACACTCCACCAGCGCTTTTGGGCACCGCGTATGGAAGGGACAGCCGCTTGGAGGGTTCGAAGGACTTGGAACATCGCCCTGCAGGATCACCCTATCTCCCTTGTATTCCACATCGGGAATCGGCACGGCTGATAATAAAGCTTGTGTATATGGATGGAGGGGATCTTCATACAGTTCCTCACTCTCCGTCAACTCGACTATATGTCCCAGATACATGACACCGACACGGTCAGAGATATGCCTCACAACTCCAAGATCATGGGCAATGAAAAGATAAGTCAAATCAAAATCTTCCTGCAAATCCTGCAGGAGGTTCAAGACCTGCGCCTGAATCGAAACGTCCAATGCAGATACCGGCTCATCGGCGATGATCAATTTCGGGTTAACGGCGAGTGCCCTGGCGATGCCGATGCGCTGACGCTGGCCCCCGCTGAATTGGTGCGGGTACCTTTTCGCATGGTAACCGCTTAAGCCGACAACCTTTAGCAGCTCCTTTACACGGGCCTTGCGAGCCTTTTTATCTTTCACTCCATGGACGATAAGCGGTTCTTCCAAGATCTTTTCCACTGTATGTCTAGGATTCAGCGAAGCGAATGGGTCCTGGAATACCATCTGCATTTCACGGCGCATTTTTCTCATATCCCGCGAAGATAAAGATGTCAGGTCCTTCCCTTCGAAATAAACATTCCCCTCACTCGGCTCGAGCAATCGAAGCAATAGCCTTCCCGTTGTCGATTTTCCGCAACCGCTTTCACCCACAAGACCCAAGGTTTCCCCTTTATAAATGGAAAACGATAAGCCATCCACGGCCTTGACCTCCCCAACGGTCTTTCCTAGCACGCCTCCTTTAATCGGAAAATGCTTCTTAAGGTTTTCCACCTTAACCAATGTTTGATTCATGCAGGGCTGCTCCTTTCCCATCTTCATAAAGCCAGCAACGGACTTGCTGACCATCGCCAAAATCCAATAGAGAAGGTGCCTCATTCACACATTGCTCCATGGCATGTGAACAGCGCGGTGCAAACTGGCATCCAAGGCTGCTTGTCCCCGGTTTTGGGACATTACCGGGAATTGAGTAAAGGCGCTCTTTCTTTATCCGCATGTCCGGTATCGACTGAAGTAATCCGACTGTATAAGGATGCTTCGGATTTTGGAAAATCGTTTGCACATTCCCTTCCTCTATTACCTTGCCTGCATACATGACAATGACACGTTCACACATCTGGGCCACCACACCAAGATCATGGGTGATCATCATGATGGCGGTATCCGTCTCTTTATTTAAGTTCTTCATCAATTCCAAAATTTGCGCTTGGATCGTCACGTCCAACGCCGTGGTCGGTTCATCCGCGATAAGTAGCTTCGGCTCACAGATCATGGCCATGGCGATCATGACCCTCTGTCTCATCCCGCCTGAAAGCTGATGCGGATATTCATTGATCAATTCCTCGGCGCGGCCAAGACCAACCAGCTTCAGCATTTCAACAGCCCTGAGCCTAGCCTGTTTTTTGCTCCACTTTTTATGGATTCGGAGCGTCTCCACCAATTGATCTCCAATTGTGAACACAGGATTCAGACTTGTCATCGGCTCCTGGAATATCATCGCTATATCATTCCCGCGAATCTTTCTCATTTTCGCTTCAGAGGCATTTGCGATATTCTCCCCTTTAAAAAGGATTTCCCCTTCCACCTTGCCCGTCGGCGAAGAAACCAGTCCCATTATGGACAAAGAAGTTACGCTCTTTCCGCATCCCGACTCCCCTACAATCCCTAGCACTTCGCCGGGATTGACGTGGAAATCGATTGAATTCACAACCGGAATCACCCCATCGTCCGTACGAAAACTGGTTCGCAGCCCATTGACCTTAATAATCGGTTCTTCCATCAAATCACTTCCTATTTATAACTTTTTTCCCATTATATTATTTGGTTTATTATTGCATCAAAATTAAAATATTACAATATATTTTCTAAAAATTCTAATTTGATTGAATTATTTTTTATTTTTTATGAAAAATGTTAATTTTGGCATAAAAAAAGACTGCTTTTGGCAGTCATTAACAGGAGGGAAATCAACAAATTTGATTTCACAAGGAAGTAAATCGGAGTATAAAGCGGTGAAAAGCCATTTAGCTATAGGGGGATTAAGAGGGAAATGCAGCTCGTTATCTTCCTCAAGCTTTGCGGAGTTTTTTTCTGTCAGCTAAAAGTCCTGCACTTTTTTCGAGAGCCGAAATCCTTTCTGTTAATTTTTCATTATGGTCATATAAATACTTGTTTTGCGTTTCCAATTCAATATGCATCGACTTAACCTGGCCTATTTCATATTCATTATCCCAGGTTCTTACTTGCGTCTTCGCCACATGACCAATCAATACACTAAGGCGTTCTTCCATATGCTTATTGGTCTGCAAGATTTTATATAGGGAATCTTCTTTACGAAGGCAATCCTTACATTCTTCGCTCATTACTTTACCTCCAAGTTTATAACCCAATATGCTGAAAGTCCTTTGGCTTCATGTCTTGCTGTTTAGGTCCAATGAACTGAACCAAGTCCGCGACCACTTCAGTTGCATATATATTTTTGCCATCTTTGTTTTCGTATGTCCTCGTTTGAATCCTGCCCGTAATCCCGATCAAGGTCCCTTTTTTACAATACTGGGCAGTATTTTCAGCCGACTTTTTCCATATGATACACTGTACGAAGTCCGCTTCATAGTCACCAACCGTATTACGGAAATGACGGTTGACCGCTAACGTGACATTGGAAACAGCCTTGCCATCGGGGGTATATCTTAACACAGGATCCTTTGTAAGCCTGCCGACAAGGGTTACTTGGTTAATCATCTTTTCTCTCCTCTCTCTTTAAGATGTTTTAATCATACTCGTTCTTCAAATAAATAAAAAATGACTGAAATGGCGTTATTTCGGTCTTTCCCTAATCGAAAATGGCTTGGAGTTGGTTCAAAATCAATTTACCCTGGGTAAAATCAGTTAATAATCAAATAGTTAACAAAATTAAATATTTTGCAAAATTATATCCTATCGTTCATAATTTAGACAATTGCTGGGTTTTCATTTCATTAAATCATCGTTTTTTAGTATGATATAATTACCTTTATAAGGATTAATCGACGTGTATCATTTTGGATAGATTAAAAATTACGTATGAGAGAGGTATTTACCGCTCTTTTGGCAAGAAACGGAGGAATTGGATGAAATCGTTTAAATTGATCTCGTTGCAAATTGTTACGGAGAATTTACACGTGATTGATATTGCATTAACAGACGGGCTGATAATAAACAAGGAAAACGACGCTAGAACCTGGCTACTGGAAGCCTTTGTGGAGGAAGATCATTTCAAGGAGCTTGAACCATCACTTCCCAATATAGACGGAGAGGTGTATATCCAGGCTGTCATTACAAAAAAAGATAATGAACCGGCTTTGTTTCACACAGCCTTACGAACGATCAGAAAGGTAGGCAACCATTATAGCCTCTTATTCGTTGGTGAAATTAAAAAAACGCGCAGCAAATATGCAGAACTCCTGCTGGAGGATTTGGTCCAAAAAGGCCTAGTCGGTGATGAATTAATAAATGAATTCAAGCAAAAAATCCGCTCGAAGCCTAAATTGGCAACGAATAAGTAAAGATTCTGCCCTCGATCCCCCTAACCGAATGCAAAAAAAAAGACTGACATAGTTGAAAGGATGTTCATCCTTCTTCACTAGGCCAGTCTTTTTTACTTAATTACTTATTGTTATCTTTTTTATCATCTTTAATTAGGTCATCATCGTTATCCATGCCATTATCATCATTTTCCATCATACCGTCATCATCTTTATCCAGATCATTCACATCATTATCATTCATATCGTTATCATTTACGCCATTGTTATCATCTTCCATGATATTGTTATCATCTTCTGGCGCGGGATTGTTATCATTATCATTCGTTCCACATCCGGCAAGGAACATTATGGATAATAAAGATCCCCCAATTAGTGCTAAAATTCTGCTTTTCATCATTTTTGGCAACCTCCCTTCTTTCTTAATCATTAGCTATTTTGCCCCGAATGTGAAAATAACTTGCGTCCTAATTAAAATTTAAAAAGAAAACATAAAAAAATGCCGGACAAAAAGGCCGGCATTCAAAGGGAGAATAAAAAATAGTCTAACATTCAGTTTGCATTAATGAGCTTTGCAGTGCTCTTAATATATACACCTCTTGACGATCGTTTAAACCAATATTTAGAAAATATGGAGAAGATTTATTTGTCACCAAAGGCAAACATGATTTCGGCTTCACATGCTATCTCGCCATCTACAGTTGCGACCGCTTTCCCCTTGCCCATCGAGCCTCTCATTCGCACTATTTCAACTTCCAGGCGCAGTTGATCGCCCGGTTTGACTTGCTTTTTAAAGCGACAGCCATCAATTCCAGCAAAAAATGCCAGGCGTCCGTAATATTCCTCTTGTTTCAATACCGCTACAGCACCAACCTGCGCCAAAGCTTCTACAATCAATACCCCAGGCATCACTGGATAGTCAGGAAAATGGCCATTAAAGAATTCCTCGTTGGCAGAAACATTCTTCAACCCTACCGCTCTTTTCCCTTCATCTATTTCGATAATCCGATCCACTAATAAAAATGGGTAGCGATGAGGGATGATTTCTTTTATTTGTGTGATATCAAGCATGATTGTTCCTCCTACGTATTCATTTTTTTAACAACATGACGAGACTCGCCCCTGCCCTGAAGACAGAGGTGCAGTGAGCCAGTCATATAAGTCCGTTAACGCGTTTTTCACCTCGATGAACAAGGGACTTACGCGCCCTTGTTCACTATATCAATAATATGGGTCCATGTGGATTTTTGGAAAACATCCAGTGCATGTCCTCCCCCAATGACACTGTAGCCTAAAAGCGCACCTGATAATGCAGCAATGAATATCAATCCAATAACAATGAGTAAACGAAGCCAAATTGGCAAAAGACGCACCCTGATTCTACGGCTCGGTTTCGTCTCGACTTCAATTATCTCTTCTTCAATCTGTTGTCTCATTACGCGATTTTGTTGTTCCATATAGAATGTGAAAGCTCCTTTATCTAAGAAAACCCGCCGACTTATTTTTCCTATACTCCAGGAATTCGGCAACTATGCAAAATGTTAGGCCCAAACGATTCTCTTGTTATGAATCCATTATAACCGATTTGCTGTAAATTCGCAGGAAGGCATTTTCATTTTCCAGATGACTTAACGGATACCATTGATTAATCCACTCATTTGATCTGCCATCGTGATGGATCGGGATTGGAACTGGTACGATCGCTGAACATTGATCAAATCAGACATTTCTTTTGATAAATCGACATTGGATGACTCTAGTGCACCTTGGCGTACAGCTATTTGATTTCGGGAAGCACCGGTTAAAGCAGTCATGATATCATCCACGTTTACATCAAGGCGATTGATGTTTTCAGGCAGGCCAAGTAAATTTCCGCCTAGCCTGTCAAGAAATTGCGGCTTCTTGACCGAGACGATGCCAAGTCCGAAGCTTTCTTCACCATTTTCCTCAGTTTCTACCTTCAGGACTCCATCTTCCGTAATCTTAATGTCCGTAATATTCCCAGCAATAAGGATGGGTTCACCATTTTCGTCGAGAACCTTATGTCCGGCGGATGTAACCAGTATCATTTGATCGGGATCATTGGCATTGGGTGATAAGTAAAATGCACCATCCCGTGTCAGCCTTGTATTGACCCCTTTACCATCCTGAACGCTCACAGTGAAGAATTGGTCTTCCTTAGTCAATGCAGCATCAAGGTTACGGTCTGTCGTCTTTATTGCTCCCTGTGAAAGCACCAATTGAGATTGGCTTAGCATAGCGCCTGTTCCCTGCCGGATGCCAGGTGCCGTCAGCCTTCCTTTTTCCTTGGACTCATTCGGTTGATTATTGAAACTCTGTGTCAATAAGTCATTGAAGCTCGTTTGGGTCTTTTTGTAGGCATTCGTATCAACATTGGCGATATTATTGCTTATTTGGTCAATTTTGCTTTGAAGTTGGTTCAGCGTATTTGTCGCTGTCATCATGGTCCTATTCAAGAGTATTCCCCTTACATGTTCAAATTTCCAGAGACGTTTTTCTTCTTATGTCGACTTAAAGCCTGCCAACTTCATTGACCGCTTTATCCAAACTTTTATCATAGGCTTGAAGGACCTTCTGACTGGATTCAAACGAGCGATATGCGGACATCATTTCCGTCATCGTTCTCGATTGATCGACATTTGAGCCTTCCAGGAAGCCTTGCTTGGTGGAAAAACCGCCTTCAACAGCCGCATATGCGCTAGGCAATTCCTCATCCCCCACAGCCTTATACAGGCCTTCCCCGTCCTTCATCAGCTGGGAAGATGGATCATCTGAATAGCCGATGCCCAGTCGTGCGGTTTGAATATTCCCCTCTAAAATGACACCGTCATCCGTAACGGTGAACCTGTCGCTCTCTAGCTTGATCCGTTCCTTATTTTCATTCAGGACATAGTGACCTGAAGGGGTAGTTAAATATCCTTGCCCATCAAGGGTAAAGCTGCCGTTCCGTGTATAACGGAGTCCGCCATCTCCATCCTGGACAGTAAAAAGCACAGAACCTTTCCGTCGATCTTCATTGATCGGCAGGTTCTCATCAGCCAAGGCCATATCGGTATTGAGCCCTGTTTCCTCCAATGTACCCTGGGTGAATAACGGGTTAGCCTCCTGTACGTAGACGCCGGTACTGAGGGCCCCAACCTTGGAGATTTGAGGGATTCCCAATTTATTTTCAGTAGGAATCGTTTTGCCCCCCATGTTGCTGATAAGCAATTCCGGAAATGACCTTACACTCGTCTGATCCGCTTTATACCCTGTTGTATTTGCATTGGACATATTGTTTGTGAGTAATTCAGTGCGCCTTTGCTGTGTAATCATCCCGGAAGCAGCTGTATAAAACCCTCTTAGCATCTTCTTCACTCCTCATTCTTTAAAAACTCATACCGTTCATTCTTATATATTTCTTATCGGACTGAACATCGGTATCTTAAGGGAAAAAGAAAAGCTTTAGGCAGAAGTAGTATTGGCTAGGTCAGATTTAAAGGAATGGTGTTAAATAACCGAATAAAAGAAGAGGGCCTATTGCTCATCAGTACTAGAACCGCACGCACTTTCACTATGCCTCATGTTTGTCTGAACCTTAGACCCTTATCTTATGATGCAGATTCCCATCCGCTTTTTAGTTGAATTTGTGCCTTGGCAATTTGTCCATATTATCAAGCATGATTCCAGTTCCGATTGCTACACAATCCATTGGATGCTCGGCAACGAGTACAGGTACTTTAAGTTCTTCGGCAAGCAGTAAATCGATACCGTGAAGCAATGCTCCACCGCCCGTTAAGATGACGCCGCGGTCGATGATATCAGCCGAAAGTTCAGGCGGTGTCCGCTCAAGTACGCTTTTGGCAGCTTGTACAATGACGGAAACCTGCTCGCGAAGAGCTTCCTCAATCTCTTCAGAGTTGACCGAGATCGTTCTAGGCAAGCCCGACACCATATCACGGCCACGAATATCGATGACTTCATTACGTGAACCAGGGAAGACGGTTGCAACTTCGATCTTGATGTTTTCCGCCGTACGCTCACCAATCAGAAGCTTATACTTCCGCTTGATATAATGCAGGATTTCGTTGTCGAATTTATCACCGGCCATTTTAATGGATGAAGATGTAACGATATCACCCATTGACAGCACGGCTATATCCGTTGTACCCCCGCCTATGTCCACGACCATATTCCCGCTCGGCTGAAAAATATCCATGCCTGCGCCAATTGCAGCCACTTTAGGTTCTTCTTCAAGGAATACTTTCTTTCCGCCGCTTTTTTCAGCAGCTTCTTTAATTGCCTTTTGTTCGACGCTCGTTATGTTTGTCGGGCAGCAAATCAATATTCTCGGCTTGGAAAGGAAGCCCTTTACATTCAATGTATTGATAAAATGCTTAAGCATCGATTCTGTTACATCAAAATCCGCAATGACTCCATCTTTCAAAGGGCGGATGGCAATGATGTTTCCCGGGGTCCGGCCCACCATTTTACGAGCTTCTTCCCCGACAGCAAGAACACGGTTCGTATTCTTATCAATCGCCACTACCGAAGGCTCATTTAACACAATTCCTTTACCTTTGACATGTATAAGAACATTGGCTGTTCCAAGATCTATCCCAATATCTCTAGCAAACATTTCTTAAATCCTCCTTGAATATCCTCACATATAACCTACTTCTGTCCTAATTGTTTATTTTACCATATTGCATTGACACAAGTAAGTATGAATTATAAATAAACGTTAACGGATACTTTTATTTCCTATTTTACCAAAATGTAAATATTTTCGATACCATATGTACCATCCCCGTTTTTTGCCCATAAAAAAATCCCGGCAGTGAATCGCCGTCAAGGATTGGATTACATCCTTCCCCTAATAGCTCGATTCACATCCAAATGCCGGGATGGGTACCTATATTATTTGACGATTTCTTCTTCTCTTTCAGAGCGTTTATATTTTAATTTCGTTGCTTCTCCGCCTCTAAGGTGACGAATGGATTTATGGTAATCCAATATATCCTTTACTTCGTTAGCCAAATCAGGATTAATTTCTGGCAGCCTCTCCGTCAAGTCTTTATGGACTGTACTTTTTGAGACTCCGAACTCTTTTGCAATGACGCGGACCGTTTTTCTAGTTTCCACGATATACTTTCCTATCTTGATAGTTCTTTCTTTGATGTAATCGTGCACACCACTCGACCTCCCCAAATTGGATGTGAGAAGTGTGAAATGAGATTCGTATTTTTCGAATCGAATACCGCTGCCCTATAAACAATGAAAGATAGAATTATTCACCTATTAGATAATTTGTAATAAACGATTCCTCACCTCAAACACTCTCTTTTCATGGTTTATAACATCTTATTAGCTTGGTTAAGAATATATGCCTAATGGGACAGGGCGTTCGGATTTATTTCTGAGTACCACCTGTTCAATTTTCGGGAAAAGCGAATTATTTCCCAAGAAATTTGTCGGAAATCCAAACATTTAAGCATACGTTAACGGATTTCCTCTATAAAAAAGGAAGCCGTCCTGAGGGATGGCTTCCTTTTACCAAATTTTTCAGTTGTTGTCATTCGTAACGCCAAAGGTTTTCGTTTTGATTTATGAAAAATCTTATTTAATTAGATTGATTCAACGAATCTTTTAAGGAGCCGCTCTCTTCGGTTGTATCTTCACCTGGAGTTGAGCCTTCCTTATCCGTGCCATTTTCTAAATCTGTGCTTTCGTCAGTTTCGTCAACGGCTGGAGTTTCATCCTTGCCAGTTTCGGATTCTTCGACTGCAGGTGTTTCTTCTTTTTTGGCTGAGTCGTCAAGTTCGCTTCCTTCCGCTTCAGTTGCAGCTTGAATGGCAGAAGCTTGTTTATCGAAAAATTCAATCGGATTCAGCGCGATGTTATCTTTTCTGATTTCGAAGTGGACATGTACGCCAGCTTCTTCATTGATTTGGCTTTTTCCCGCTTTTGCGAGAGATTGACCTTGTTTCACCTTGTCACCGACAGCTACCTTAATGTCTTTTACGGATTGGTAACGAGTAACGACATTATCTTCATGCTCTACTTCAATTAGATTTCCAAGTAATGCATCATTTTGAACCTTTGTTACATTTCCACTTAAGGAAGCCTTAACATCGAAAGACTTTCCGTCTTCCATTGCAATGTCGATCCCTTTATTTTGCTCATATCTATTGTTGTAGAAAACCAATGCATCTTCTTGCGACTTTTCATCTGCATTCACATCATAAAACTGTTTCTTGATTACCGTTTCATTCGCATTCTCTACAGGCATTTTGGTTGTTTCGAGATTACTATTGACCTCTACAGAAGGCTCACCATAGTTTTTACCTGTTTCAGCTGAGTCCTCTTTGCCATCTTTAGCTGAATCATTGAAACTATTTTGTAATAAGAAGGCCGCGGCTAAGATTATGGCTGCACTTGCGATATAGATTGCTGCTAACGCCCAACGTTGTTTCAGTATACGTCGGATTGTGGAAGTTGGTTTCTTTTCTTCCTCTCTCATATTAATCACCTCAGCAATCATTCTGAACATTTTGTTAAGAATATATACACTCAGGAAAAAATTTTTTTAGATTTATTTTGTGGAAATGAATCCGATTTTATTCGTGGAATGGTAAAATGTTTGGTATCTCACTGTTGAAGGATGTTTAATTCATGAAAAAAGCCTTTAGAATCGTGTTAACACTATTGCCTTTCCTATATATGATTGCGATTTGGATAATGTCGGGCAACCCCGATGACATGATACTTGATCTTCCATCATCCTCGGTCGACCGATTTATAAAAGAGGCACTTCATCTTGTCGAATTTGCCATTTTGTTCATTTTATTCGTTTCGGCCCTTGCCGCAAACCATAAATTGAAACCAGGCTTAAGCCTGGTTGCGGCCCTTGCTGCATGTCTTTATGGAGTTTTGGATGAATACCATCAATCCTTCATTCCGTACCGCTCAGCAACCTTAATAGATATCATTAAAGATATCATTGGAGTGGCTGCTGTCTATTTTCATGTTCAATATCACTATTTTAAGCATGGACGCGGATTTTTGACCACCATAGAAAAAATAAGCGCAAAAAAATGAGAGATGGGGATTTCCCATCTCATTTTTTTGCGGTCATCGTATTCAGCCACTTATTCGATGACTGAACTTTGACCCCTTTATAGTAATACTTTACGATATCTTCATAGTTTTTTCCTTCCCTGGCCATTCCATTGGCACCATATTGGCTCATCCCAACGCCATGCCCCGACCCCTTTGTCGTGATGACGATCCGGTTGCCTTGGCGCTCCCAGTTAAAATCCGATGATGTCAAGCCAAGCTTTTCACGTATCTGTTTTCCCGTCAATTTCTTTCCCCCGATTTCAACGATGCCCACACGATTGCCTGATGTTCTTTCAACCACCGTGCCTATCGTTGTCCCCGAGGAAAGACTTACACCAAGTTTGTTTTCAAAATCGGCTGTGTTCACGACGACTTTATTATAAAATTTTGGTGATTCTTCTTTATCCCATGGACTTGAAACACTTCTTAAATAGGGGAAATCGGCTTGCCAATAGTCCTCGGAATTCTCCGTGTAGCCGTTGCTCGTGGAAAAAAAGGTGGCTGTGATCGGTTTTCCATCATAGGTCAGGATTTGCCCCTCCGTTTCCTTAATGGCCTTGCTGATTTTTTTCATCTTCGATTTATATTCAGAGCCCCATTGATTTTTGAGCTCATCGTCATTCTTATAAACTTGATGCATGACCGTATCGCTCACATCGGCACCGTCCGGCAAGCCCGACCGACTCTCACCAATAAGCTGATTGACAATGTATGTCCTTGCCGTCAACGCTTGTGCCTTCAATGCTTCTTCCTCAAAATCCGCTGGCATTTCAGATGCAACCACGCCAGTCAAATACGTTTCCATCGGCACTTTTTCAATCTTTTTTGCATTTGAACGATAAACGGCAACTTCAACGGAATTCATTTCATTTGCACTTACTTCATTACCTTCCTTCTTCACTTTCTTCTCTAACTGTTCGGCTAATTCCCCACTTGTCTTATCATTTGAAAATGGAAGCACAAGCACTGCTGGAATCATGATAATTACGAATGCTACTGCAATGAATAGTATGATCATCGGTTTGATTGCTTTCAAACTCCTGAGCCTCCCTACACTTGTTTTCTCTGCCGTGCCTACCTGTTTCGGCAGGATCTGTACATAACAAATGTATGTCGATGGACGAGCATTTATGAATAGAAAAACGGCAACTCTTCTGCAGGAGTCCAGGCATGTAGGATCAAGACAAAAAAAACCATTCACGATTTAATGACTCAAACGTGAATGGTTTTATATGCTATCTTATGCGTTCAGATCGGCAATTTTCTTTGTTTCGGCAGGTACATCTTCGTTAATGCGTTCCACATCGGCACCTAATGCTGCCAATTTACCGTGGAAGTTCACGTAGCCTCTGTCAAGATGCTTAAGTTCTGTAACACGAGTGATGCCATCCGCAACCAATCCGGTCAGGATGAGCGCTGCTGCGGCACGTAAATCTGTTGCAGCTACCTCTGCACCTTGGATGTTAGTCGGTCCATTAACGATAACGGAGCGGCCCTCGATTTTAATATTGGCATTCATGCGACGGAATTCCTCAACATGCATGAAACGGTTTTCGAAAACGGTCTCCGTAATCATACTCGTTCCATCAGCACGCAACAATAATGCCATCATTTGTGACTGCATATCAGTCGGGAAACCAGGATGCGGCATTGTTTTGATATCAATCGCCTTCAAGGTTTTTGGACCGATGACGCGCAAGCCATCTTCTTCTTCAAGGATCTTGACGCCCATTTCCTCCATTTTGGCAATAAGGGAAGTAAGGTGTTCAGGAACAGCTCCTTGAACAAGAACATTACCGCCAGTAAGTGCTGCGGCTGTCATGAAAGTACCTGCTTCGATACGGTCAGGTATAATATTATGTTCAACGCCATATAATTTATCGACGCCTTCGATTCTCATCGTACCCGTACCGGCACCTCTTACTTTGGCACCCATTTTATTAAGGAAGTTCGCAAGATCTACAATTTCAGGCTCTTTGGCCACATTTTCCAGAACGGTAATACCCTCAGCAAGTGTTGCAGCCATCATGATATTCTCAGTGGCGCCCACACTCGGGAAGTCTAGATACACACGTGCACCTTTAAGCCTTCCTTCTACCTCGGCATCAATGAAGCCATTGCCGACCTTTACTTTTGCTCCCATCGCTTCAAAGCCCTTCAAATGCTGATCGATAGGACGTGAGCCTATTGCACAGCCACCCGGAAGAGCAACGCGGGCCCGGCCATTCCTTGCTAATAAGGAGCCCATCACTAATACGGAAGCTCTCATTTTACGTACATATTCAAATGGTGCTTCTTCTAATAACTCTCTTGATGCATCTACAGTTACTTGATTGTCATGAAAGGCAACATCTGCATTTAAGTTGCGCAATACTTCATTGATTGTATATACATCGGAGAGCGTAGGAACATCTTTAATGATACTTTTCCCATCACTTGCTAATAATGTTGCAGCGATAACTGGCAAAACGGCGTTTTTAGCACCTTCTACTTTAACTGTCCCGCTAAGCCTTTTTCCGCCGCGGACGATGATTTTTTCCAAAAGTATTCCCCTCCGCGTCCATTTTCTCTATATTAATATTCAAACGTTATGATTGGTGTGCCAACTACAAAGTTCGTTCGTTCACCCAATCCTTCTGTCCGTAGCCCAAACTGCAAATTTAATTTTTCTTTTGTCAAAGGTTGTTTAAACAATGTTGAATGTGCAGATATTGATGTAAAGTTTGTTTCATGCACACTCTCAATTTCCCTTGCTTGGAACATATCTAACAGGTCTTCAGTTTTAGAGTTTAAAACCGAATCCATATTATCATTGATAGACCCTTTAATACAAGAAAAAATTGAAGGAGTCCCTATAAATAGGTCATTTACCCTGTTCTGGAATGTCGTTGTAAAAAAGGCCGCATCGCCCTTTTCCCACTTCTGTCCCTTCACTTCATAAATGACATAGGTAACTTTATCAAATTCCTCTTCCGTTGTCATTATTTTGATAGATTCGGTTAGACCTGAATCGACATTGTAAGTTAACGCCTCAGCCTTCCAGCCGGAAGCATCATCTTCCCGGTGCCATTGAAATTGAGGGTATTTTTGTTTTAAAGCGTACACTTCGCTTTCGAACTCTTGTTTAGTTGCAATCTCTTTATTTATTTCTCTAGCGAGTACAGACCAATCACCTATGTCTAAATCCTTATCTTCTTGTAACAGTCCGACCAATTTGACTATATCTGGTTTAGTTTCTGCCACAATCGTACTATTCCCAATTAAAATCACCATCAAACCAAGAAATACTATGTATATTAACATTTTTTTGTTTATATTATACATGTTGAATTCCTCCCCTCTTTATGCATTATTACCATAAGGAGAGAAATCATACTTCGAGTTTTCCGACAATTAGTGATACCTTCCAACTTGCAGAGGTAGGCATGGCGAATAAAAGAGTAGGATCGTATTTTGCTATAAACAAAGTCTTACAGCTTATCAGTCATCACTGAACATATACGGGAGCTGGTTTGCAAACCCCAGGTAGTCAAGGAAGAAATTACTCACAACCGAACCGATGGCAACCGTCAATAAAATATATAAGACCCTGGCCTTGATGACCGAATTCGATCTTAACATTTTATCAAAATGTAATGCCTGTAGAGCCCACCAGGTAACTGCAATGAAAAACAAATGTGCAATTATTCCTGTTAAAGCCTGCTGTCCCATTGCTGAAAACATGTACATACCTCCTAAAAGACACCCGTCTTCCATTCTAACACAAAACCCCTTCATATTTGGAATATAAAAGGAAGAATTGCAAAATATCTTTTTAAAACTGTAAATAGAGGCTTGGTCCAATGGAACAAGCCTCTATCTACTTGCATTATATCATTTACTTGAAATAAAGTCTGTAAAATCACCAAATTGTTCATGAATAAAATCGAAGGCAATATTTGGAACAACCCCCAACAGTACGGTGCCGATTGCACAAATGATCAGGACGGCGGAAACACCTGAGCGAATCTTTAAGACCTTGTCTGAATGAACCGGCCGGAAAAAGACCTGGACCAATAACCCGAAGTAATAAACATAGGAGACGATGGTGCCTGCAATCATGATTCCGGCAAGGACGAAATGGCCTGGCTGCGTAATGAATGTTCCGAGGAAAATATTCAGTTTGCCAATGAAACCGGTCGTCCCCGGAATCCCCGCCAATGAAAGGATATAGATGGTGAATGCAACCGCCAGAAAAGGAGATTTCCTTCCTAATCCCGCAAGCATGCCAATATCGTCTGAACCGCTGTGGCTGGAAAGTAGTTGAATGACGGCAAATACGCCGATGTTCATCAATACGTATGCCAGTAAATAATACCAGATTGTATCCACAAGGAAATATCCTCCGCCCAATGTAGCCACAGCCACAAGAAGGTATCCCGCATGGGCAATGCTTGAATAGGCAAATAATCGTTTTAGATTTTGCTGCCTTAAAGCTACCACATTACCGATGATGATGGTCAGACCTGCCATTGAAGCTATATAGCCATCATTTTTTTCCAAAAAGTCGAGTGCCCCGAAGGCATCGCCGGGAGCGGTCAGGAACAAGGAAAGAAAAATGCGCAATAATATGACAAAACCCGCCATTTTCGAAATGACGCTTAAGAAGGCAGCCACAGGTGTCGGTGCCCCTTCATAAACATCCGGCGCCCACATATGAAAGGGAGCGGCGGCAATCTTGAAGGATAAACCGACAAAAACCATGAAGAATGCGAGACCCATGATATATTGCAGCTGTCCGTCCGTCATTCCAGCCATCGTCCGGCTCATCTCGCCCAGATTGACCGAACCCGTCACCCCATATAAATAGCTCATTCCGAATAAGGTGATCGCCGTGGATATACCGCCGTTAATCACATACTTCATCGATGCTTCATTAGCTATACGATCGCGTTTACGTATTCCAACCAATATATAAGATGAAAGTGAAAGCAGCTCCAGTCCGACAAACAGGGTTATTAAATCGCCGCTTGAGGACATGATCATCGCACCAAGCAAAGCGGTCAGGAACAGATAATAAAATTCACCCCGATGCTCTCGCAATCCTTCTTTCGGTTCATATCCTTCCGCGAGAAGGATGATAAGTCCCGCACCAATTAACAACAGGAGCTTAAAGGCTTTTGCAAAAGAATCCAAACGAAACGTATCCGACAAAATACTGACAGTTTCAAACGAAAATAGGCTTACCAGCGACAAACCTGCCAAAATGATACCGGTTAGCGCGAGCCATGCCAATTTCCTTCGATTAAAGTGCACCGGCCAGAACAAATCCAATATCGAAAGAGCCATGGTCGTTCCAAGGATGATGAATTCCGGCATCATCGCTCCCCAATCATACGAAAGCATCGTGTTCCAATCCATCTATCATCGCCCCCCTAAAGCAAGCATCATGGCTTCAATCGTACCTTGTAGAGGCCCGCCTAACAAATTTGGATATACCCCAATCGATATGATCAGGCCTAGAAGTACCCATACAGGTACAAACTCCCAGCTCTTAAGGTCCCGCTTCTCTTTTTCTACCAAGCTATCATTCTTGCCGAACGTCATTTGCATGATCGCCCTCAGAATATAGACAGCTGTTAGAACGAGCCCAATCACACCGATTGCTGCAAGTAATGGCTGACTTTTGAATAAGCCGAGAAATACCATGAATTCACTGATGAAGCCGGACATGCCCGGCAAACCGAGTGATGCCAGCCCGCACGCCAGCATAAAACCGGAAAAAATCGGCATCGACCTCGCCAGCCCCCCAAGCCTGGGAAGCAGCACGGTCCCTGTCCTTTCGGATAATGCACCCACTAGGAAAAACAGCATCGCGGCAATTAAGCCGTGGGAAATGACCTGAAAGATTGCCCCTTGAAGGCCTGCTTCATTCAAGGCTCCCAACCCCATCATGACGATCCCCATATGCGAAATCGATGAGTAAGCTAATACAAGCTTGAAGTCCGTTTGCACCATCGCCAGCAATGCTCCATATAAAAAGCTGATGACCCCCATCAGTACAATGACAAATGCCAAGCTTTTATATTGTTCAGGGAATATTCCCATTCCAAACCTGATGATCCCATAAGCCCCTATTTTCAATAAGACGCCAGCATGGATCATGACGATGGCAGGAGGCGCCTCTGCATGAACCCGCACCATCCAGCTGTGAAATGGAAATACGGGCAGCTTGATCGCAAACGCAATGAGAAAGGCAAGACATAAGCCATACTTCATCGAACCCGAAATCGGTGCAAACAGAGATACACCGCCCATTGTCATCATTTGTGTCAAAGCCGCAATATTGGTTGTACCTGTCCTGGCAAACAAAATCAGGATGGCCACCAGCAAAATGGCCGAACCGATGCCGTTATAAATCAGAAAATGATACGATGCCTTTTCCCTCTCGAGAGAACCCCATCTTCCGATTAAGAAGAAGGCGGGAATCAATGTCATTTCAAAAAAGATGAAGAAAAGAATCAGATTTTCTGCGGTAAAGACACCGAGCATCCCGATCTCCAAAATCAAAAACAACAAGTAATAGCCTTTCCATCCTTGCTTTATATATATCGATGCCAATGCCGCCAGTGAAGAAATGATGGTCGTCAGTAATAGGAAGATGAGGCTCAGGCCATCCAGCCCCAGCTCGAAATTCACGGTGAAAAGTTTGGGATCATACATCTCCAAATTTCCAAACCTGATCCAATCCACCTTCATGCTAAAGCTGGAAAGAGCCATTCCCGAATAATATTGGCTGCATAAAAAGAACGAGAGGAAAAGGGGGGGAAGCGTTCCGAAAAAGCCAAATTGCTTGATGGTCCTTTCCTCATTTTTCGGCATGAGGGCAACCATCACAATTCCCAGCAATGGTGAAAACACTAAAAGCGAGAGCAAATAGGCATTCATCTTAAATACCCCCCAGTTAAAGCAAAAATGACCAGTAATACCGCAAGTCCCAAAAACGCAATCATCCCATATTGCTGTACCTGCCCCGATTGCAGTTTAGATCCTATTTTCCCCAACCCTTCTATTGAACCGGTTACAGTCGCTATCAAGCCACCGATGATGAACCTTTCAATATAAGATAGAAATAAGCTAATTCCTTTCGTTATATGAACTATAGTAAAATAATAAATTTCATCGATATAATACTTATTTTCCAAAACTCGATATAACGTGGAGTTTTCTTTGACGAGCCCGCCCCGGGACAGCTTCGTTTTAGCGTACATCATATAGGCTAGGACGATTCCGGCAAGCGCCACAAGCACGGCAAGGATCATGATCCAAATAGGTCCCTCACTATGTCCGGCACCAAGCACGGCTTCATTCCCCTCTACAAGCCACTCACCAAGGAAGGTCCCGAACCACGGGGTTTGGATATACCCACCGATCACAGCAAGCACCCCTAAAACAAGCATGGGAGCCAGCATGGCTGCAGGTGATTCATTGACCTGTTTCACTTGACTGCGAGACTCTCCGGCAAAGATCATGAAAAATAGCCGGAACATGTAAAAGGCGGTTAAAAAAGAGGTAATCACCGCGAGTGAAAACAAGAAATAGTTACCATTCATCCATGCCGCCATCAAAATTTCATCTTTACTGAAAAAGCCCGAGAGCAAGGGAAACCCGGAAATCGCCAGAGTTCCAGTCAAGAACAGCGGCCCTGTCCATTTCAGCCTTGCCCATAGCCCGCCCATCCTTTCGATATCCTGTGTATGTATGGCATGAATGACACTGCCTGCAGCCAAAAACAACAATGCTTTAAAGAAGGCATGGGTCATTAAATGAAATACACCGGCCACATATCCCGCAGCACCCAAAGCAAGCATCATGAAACCAAGCTGGGAGATTGTCGAATAAGCCAATACCCGCTTGACATCCTTTTGCACAGAAGCGATACTCGCGGCAAAGATCGCTGTGAATCCTCCTGTTATGGCAACAGCTTGCATAGCCGCTTCACTTGCGAGGAATAACGGAAACATGGTCGCTACCAGATATACGCCTGCGGCCACCATCGTCGCTGCGTGAATCAATGCGGAAACCGGCGTTGGGCCCTCCATGGCATCAGGAAGCCATGTGTGAAGCGGGAATTGCCCCGACTTCCCAACGGCACCAATAAAAATGAGGATGGCGATCAACGTCAAACTCCCATCTGATATCTCACCCGATTGAACGGCTTGAAAAATCGCTCCATATTCGAAGCTGCCCGTTTCCCAGAAAAGGAGGATGATTCCGATCAATAGCCCTACATCACCGATCCTGGTCATGATGAAGGCCTTTTTCGCTGCAGCCTTAGCTTCCTGTTTATAAAAGTAAAACCCGATCAATAGGAAGGAGCCAACCCCGACCAATTCCCAGAAAAAATAAAGCTGTAGTAAATTCGGCGCCATGACCAGTCCAAGCATGGCAAAGGTGAAAAAGCCCAGATAAGCATAAAAAATGGAGAATCGCTCTTCACCCTTCATGTACCCCAACGAATAGATTTGGACAAGCAGGCTGACAAAGGAAACGATTACAAGCATCAAGACATTAAGCTGATTGATTTCGAAACCGGCCGTAAGCTGTGTCCCCCCTATGGTAAGCCAATCCATCGTTGTTTTATAAGTAGGTGCCGTGAACCTTTCCATCAAGGTTAGCATCGATAAAACGAATGAAGCCAACGTAAAGATTATTCCTATATATGCCCCCCGCTCCCGTAGCCGGCCACCTGATAGAAGCAGAACCATAAACGTGACGAGTGGAAAAATCGGTATGAGCCAAGCGTTCTCCATCATCGTATCAAATCCCCTTCTTCGTTCATATAAACCTTCAATGCTTCATGATATCCATTTCATCGACATTGACCGTCTTCCGATTGCGGTAAAGGGACATTAATATTGCCAGCCCAACAGCCGCCTCGGCTGCAGCGATTGTAATCGTGAATAAAGAAAACACCTGGCCCGTAATCGATGGTGTCACCCCGAATTTACTGAAGGCAACTAAATTGATATTGGCGGCGTTCAGCATCAGCTCGATCGAAATCAGAACAATGACAGCATTCCTTTTCGTCAAGGCGCCATAAAGACCTATACAAAAAAGAACGAGTGCCAATACGAGATAAGCCGACAAGGGAACTCCCGTCATGATCGATCTCCCTCCTCATTATCTTTTTTAGCTAATACGATGGCACCGACTAATGCCACCAGTAAAAGCACCGACATCACTTCAAACGGAATCACATACTTAGAAAAAAGTTCGATTCCTATTTGTTTCGTATTTTCCTCATGCAAGGCGGTTGGCTGTACCGGTATATCCAAATCATAGATTCCGAGATACACTGCGACAGCGAATCCAGCTATCGCCAACAGCAGAGTGAATTTCCTCCAGCCCCCTTTTGACGGTTCATCGTTTTCCCGATGCTTCGTCAGCATGATCCCGAATAACATCACGATCGTAATTGCCCCAGAGTAAATCAGGATTTGGACAATGGCGACAAATTCCGCCGAAAGCAGCAGATAAATGCCCGCAATGCTTAAGAAGGTAAAAACGAGTGCAATGACCATATGCACCACTTTCGTTAATGTGATTAGCAGCACCCCGCCCAATATGGCGACGAGTGCCAAGCCAAAAAAGGCAATCAGTTCGCCGGATACATTCATGTTTTATTCACCTTCCGGATATTTTCATCGTTTTCATCAAGCCACTCCAAATTTTTGAATAAATGATCACGGCTATATTCCGCCAGCTCAAACTGATTCGTCATGACGATGGCCTCAGTGGGGCAGACCTCCGTGCATAAATCACACAAGATGCATATTTCGAAATTAATGTCATACGTGTCGATGATTTTGCCCTTTTTGGAGGGGTCGGGATGTTTTTTTCCGGTTAATTGTATACAGTCCGTTGGGCAAATCGTCACGCATTGATTGCATACGATGCACTTTTCAGGGTAAAATTTTTGGATTCCGCGGAATCTGTCAGGGAGCGGCAGCGGTTCATTCGGGTAGTCATACGTCACTTTTTTCCGGGTTAAGTTCTTTAATGTATAGCTTAAACCTTTAGCTAAACCAAGCATGTTAATCCCTCACTTTCCGATCGGCTTACGTTTTTTAAAAAAGGCTGACGATTTCTTTTATGATTGCCGTCAAGAATATATTGGCTAATGCAACTGGGAGCAGCACCTTCCAACCGAACTCCATTAGTTGATCGGCCCTTACCCGCGGGAAGGTTACCCGAATCCAAACCAATAGATAGAACACCGCACTGAACTTGAGACCGAACCAAATGGCCGCCGGAATAAAATCCAAAAACGGAATAGAATTCCATCCTCCTAAAAATAATACAGTGGTTAACGTAGCCATTGCAAACATATACACATATTCCGATAGCATAAAGAA
This sequence comes from Peribacillus muralis, assembly GCF_001645685.2. Lineage (NCBI taxonomy): Bacteria > Bacillati > Bacillota > Bacilli > Caryophanales > Bacillaceae > Peribacillus > Peribacillus muralis. The sequence continues at coordinate 4,696,081 of NZ_CP017080.1, forward strand.
GGCCCAGCGAAATCCAGAATATTCAACATGATACCCTGCTACAAGTTCGGATTCCGCTTCCGGAAGGTCAAATGGGACCCTATTCAGTTCAGCCACCGACGCAATCATGAAGATGATAAAAGCAATCGGTTGAAGGAAAATGAACCAAACCTTCTCTTGGACAGCCACTATATCATTCAGGTTCAGGCTGCCTGTCAAAAGGACGATTCCCACTAGCGACATCACCAAGGGAATTTCATAAGAAATCATTTGCGCGGCTGCACGCATCCCGCCAATCAACGAATATTTATTATTGGATGCCCAGCCCGCCGTGACGATCCCGATCGTCGATATGCCCGATATTGCCACATAATACAGCAAGCCCACTCCAATATCCGCAAATTGGAAAGCTTCGGTGAACGGCAGGGTGGCAAGGACCATGAAAGCCGGTGCAAAGGCGATCACCGGTGCCAGTATATAAAGGGGCCTGTCGGCTTTTTTCGGTATCGTATCTTCCTTGATCAGAAGTTTCAAAACATCGGCAACGGTCTGCAAGAGACCCCATTTCCCGCCAATTTGGTTCGGACCGACCCGCAGCTGCATGAATCCCATGATTTTTCGTTCCGAGAGGATTCCATAGGTGACAAACCCCAAGACAACGAATAACAGCAGGACCGCCAAACCGAAATAAATGCCAAAGTTCAGCAGGCTTGGGGCGGAGTGGAGTAAATCCTTGATCATTTATCCATCCACCTCCCCTAAAACGATATCGATGGCTCCTAATATCGTTATTAAGTTCGCCATATTTTCCCCTTGCAATAATTTGGGCAGAATTTGCAGATTATAAAATGAAGGCCTGCGAAACTTCAAGCGATACGGCTCCTTTTTCCCTTCACTCGCAATATAACAGCCGATTTCCCCTCTTGGTGATTCAATTCGTACGAAGGCTTCACCCTTTGGAACCTTTATGATTTTCGGCACCTTGGCAAGGACCGGCCCTTCTGGAAATTGCTCAACTGCCTGCTCGAGAATTTTCAATGATTCTTCGATTTCCTCCATTCTGCAGTGATACCGTGAAAAGGCATCACCCTCTTCATGGGTGGGAACATTAAAGGTGAACCGGTCATAAATGGAATATGGTTCGTTTTTCCGCAAATCCCACTTGACCCCCGTACATCTTAAGTTGGCACCGCTAAGCGAATACTGCAGCGCTTCATCTTTTGTATAAATCCCTACCCCTTTCACCCGATTCACGAAGATTTCATTCCCAGTCACAAGCTCATGGTAACCGGCAAGCTGCTCCCTCATATAAGGAACAAACTCGGCAACCTTTTCAATCCAGCCTTCGGGTGCATCCCATTTCACACCACCCACTCGCATATAATTGAATGTTAGCCGTGCCCCTGACAATTCCGTCAACATATTAACGATCATTTCGCGCTCACGGAAGGCGTATAAAAAGGGACTCGTAGCTCCTATATCAAGCAAGTATGTTCCCCACCAGACAAGGTGGCTCGCCACTCTGCCTAGCTCCATGGCAATCACCCGCAAATATTCAGCCCTATCCGGAACTTCCAACCCCATCATTGTTTCAACAGCATGGCAGAGCACATAATTATTTGTCATGGCCGCCAGATAATCAAGCCGATCGGTATATGGAATGATTTGTGTATATTGCAGGTTTTCCGCCAGTTTTTCCGTGCCCCGATGCAAGTAACCGATAACAGGGGTGGCCTCTTTTATAATTTCGCCATCAATTTTGATGACAAGCCTAAATACACCATGCGTACTCGGATGCTGAGGCCCGACATTGAGAAGCATTTCTTCCGTCCTTAACATTGGGATTACACCTCCACATCATAAGGCTGATAATCTTTTCTAAGCGGATACCCTTTCCAATCATCACCAAGTAAAATCCGCTTTAAATCAGGGTGCTCAATAAAATCGATGCCTAATAAATCATACGCCTCACATTCCGGCCAATTGGCCCCGCTCCATAATGGGACAAGCGATGGAATGGCAGGAGCATCTCTATCCAGCTTCACCTTAAGGGCAATTGACTGGTTCATTTCGAATGAGTGCAAGTGTACATAGATTTCCATATGGGTTTCAAAATCGGTGCCGTGAAGTTCCGATAAGTACGAAAAGTTAAGCCGTTCATCATAACGCAGGAGCTTAGCTATCGAGTAGTATGTATTAGGATTCGCCACTATTGTAGGTACATCCTTTGATAGCTTATTAATATAGTGGTCTATTAGTGCATCTTGTCCTACATGCTTTTCAATAGCGGAAACAATTTGATTGAGTTTGGGCTGGTTTGGGGATGGTTCATTCTTTGTGTCATCTTTCGTCTTTTCCTCCGCTCCGGCTCTAGTCTTGGCAGCGGCGGCTGCCTTCGCCTTCGCAGCTGCAATGGCCTTAGCCTTCTCTTGCTCAGAGTCTCCATCACTACCTGCAGATTTTTGCTTTCGCGCGAGCGCGGCCGCCTTTGCCTTTGCTGCTGCCGCTGCCTTTTGCTTCGCTAGGTCCTGTTCCTCTGGCGACGTCTCCGTCCCTTCCTCCTTCGCCCGCTTTCGCGCGAGCGCGGCTGCCTTTGCCTTTGCCGCTGCCTTTTGCTTCGCTAGGTCCTGTTCCTCTGGCGACGTCTCCGTCCCTTCCTCCTTCGCCTGCTTTCGGGCTAGCGCGGCTGCCTTCGCCTTTGCCGCTGCCGCCGCCTTTTGCTTCGCTAGGTCCTGTTCTCCTGGCGACGTCTCCGTCCCTTCCTCCTTCGCCTGCTTTCGCGCGAGTGCGGCCGCCTTCGCCTTTGCCGCCGCCGCTGCCTTTTGCTTCGCTAGGTCCTGTTCCTCATCCATCTATATCACCCGCTTTCCGGTTTTCGCCTCGTAACGGATTTTTTCTTTTAATTTGTTGATTCCATATATAAGTGCGGCCGGATTTGGTGGACAACCTGGGATATACACATCGACAGGCACTATTTGGTCCACCCCTTTTACAACGGAGTAGGAATTCACATACGGACCACCTGCAGTTGCGCACGAGCCCATCGCAATGACCCATTTAGGTTCAGGCATTTGGTCATATAATCTACTTATGATGGGTGCCATTTTTTTCGTTACCGTACCTGAAACGATCATGACGTCAGATTGCCGGGGCGAGGTCCTGAAAAATGAACCGAAGCGATCCAAGTCGTAATGCGATGATCCCACACCCATCATTTCAATCGCACAGCACGCTAAACCGAATGTCATTGGCCAGAGTGAGTTGCTCCTCGCCCAGCCCTTAATTTGTTCAAGCGTTGACAAAAAAATGCTTTGCCGCATCTCTTCCATTTCGGCAGGGGTAAGATCGTCTAATTTCAATTCCATTTCAACACCTTCTTTTTCCAAGCGTAGATTAGTCCTAACATCAGGATGATGACGAAAAATAGCATTTCAATAAGTGCAAATAATCCAAGTTCATCATAGGCCACTGCCCACGGGTAGAGAAAGACCGTCTCTACATCAAAAATGACGAACATCAATCCGAATAAATAATAACGAACATTGAATTGAACCCTTGAATCAGAAAAAGGTTCGATTCCACTTTCATATGTCGTATATTTCATATCTGTCGGTTTATAAGGCCTAAGCAGCTTGCCAAGAAATAATGCGATAACAGGTAGTAATATGCCGAGACAAAGAAAAACAAATACGATTAAGTAATTATTTTGGTACAAATGCAGCTGTCCCATATTCATCTCCCTTAAGTCAAAAGTTAATGGGTACATATTAAATGTGCTTGTCTTCTTTTTGTTGGATGCCGTATATAATATTTATGCAGGGTAGAAATCTTTTAGAAGCAACGTGACAGGAGGAGGAGTAAAGTTTAAAAATGTAAGCGTATACATTATATCATCATGACTATCAAATGTCGACGAGTCAAGGATTTATATGGAAAATAGTATGTTCCACGATTCGATTCAATTCATCAGGTTTTTTCTAATTCCGACCTTTCATGACAATAATGAAAAATAAAAAACACCTGAATGAACCAGACGGGTTCATTCAGGTGTTTTTTAATAACAGGTTATCGCATTTCTGCAATTTGGATTCGGTTGATTGCACGTTTAAGAGCTAGGTCAGCCCTTTTAACATCATTCGAACCATCATCGTTCTGCAATCTTTGTTCTGCACGCGCTTTTGCTGCTTGAGCACGTGTAAGATCGATAGTTTCAGCTCTTTCAGCAGATTGAGCCAAAATGGTTACCACATCAGGGCGGACTTCCAAGAAGCCACCATTTACAGCTACATAGTCTGTGTTGCTTCCATTCTTAAGACGGACAGCACCAATGGTAAGCGGGGCTACGGTTGGAACGTGTCCAGCCATGATTCCCATCTCACCGCTTTTAGCTTTAGTGCTTACCATTTCAACTTCTGCATCATATACTGGGCCATCGGGAGTAACAACATTGACTTTAATGGTCTTCATTTCATTCCCTCCTAGGTCCCTTTAATTAAGCCATTTCTTTTGCTTTAGCAATAACTTCTTCGATGCGGCCAACTAGACGGAAAGCATCTTCAGGAAGGTCGTCATATTTTCCAGCTAGGATATCTTTGAATCCTTGGACTGTTTCTTTCACTGGTACATAAGATCCTTTTTGACCAGTGAATTGTTCAGCCACGTGGAAGTTTTGTGACAAGAAGTTTTGGATTCTACGAGCACGGGCAACGATAACTTTTTCGTCTTCGCTTAATTCGTCCATACCCAAGATCGCAATGATATCTTGAAGTTCTTTATATTTCTGTAAAGTCGATTGAACTTGACGAGCCACTTTATAATGCTCAGCTCCAACGATTTCAGGGCTAAGAGCACGTGAAGATGACGCCAACGGATCAACCGCAGGGTAGATACCCATTTCAGAAAGTTTACGCTCAAGGTTAGTTGTTGCATCCAAGTGAGCGAAAGTAGTAGCCGGAGCCGGATCCGTATAGTCATCGGCAGGTACATAAATCGCTTGAATGGAAGTAACGGAACCTTTATTCGTTGAAGTGATACGTTCTTGCAATTGACCCATTTCCGTTGCAAGGGTTGGTTGGTAACCTACCGCAGAAGGCATACGGCCTAATAGGGCAGAAACCTCGGAACCTGCTTGCGTGAAACGGAAGATGTTATCGATGAAGAAAAGAACGTCTTGTCCTTGTTCGTCACGGAAATATTCAGCCATTGTCAAACCACTTAAAGCAACACGCATACGTGCTCCAGGTGGCTCGTTCATTTGTCCGAATACCATCGCTGTTTTCTTGATAACACCGGAATCAGTCATCTCGTAGAAAAGGTCATTACCTTCACGAGTACGCTCACCTACACCAGCGAATACGGAGATACCGCCGTGCTCTTGTGCGATGTTATTGATAAGTTCTTGGATAAGTACAGTTTTACCAACACCGGCTCCACCAAAGAGACCGATTTTTCCACCTTTGATATAAGGGGCAAGTAAATCTACTACTTTAATACCCGTTTCAAGAATTTCAACTTGTGTTGATAATTCCTCGAAAGTTGGTGCTTGTCTGTGAATCGGATCACGACGCACCTCTGCTGTAAGTGGTTCGAATAGGTCAATGTTTTCCCCTAAAACGTTGAAAACGCGACCTAGAGTAACTTCACCTACAGGAACGGAAATTGGAGCTCCTGTATCAAGTGTCTCTGCACCACGGGTTAACCCATCAGTGGAAGACATTGCTACAGTACGAACTGTATTATCACCTAGTTGAAGGGCCACTTCAAGAGTTAGTCCTGTACCAGACGCTGTATTTTCGATTCTTAACGCGTTATAGATCTTAGGAAGTTGTCCGTCTTCGAATTTCACGTCAACAACCGGACCCATAACTTGAGTAACGCGTCCTATATTCATCGTTTTCCCTCCTAACGTTGCTTATAACGACTATCGAGATTATGGACGGCCAAGCTTAGTCCGGGCTGGCCGCCCCTTAATAATTTTATTCCAAAGCAGCTGCTCCGCCGACAATCTCTGTTATTTCTTGAGTGATTGCTGCCTGACGTGCACGGTTATATTGTAATGAAAGTGAGTCAATCAACTCTTTTGCATTATCTGTTGCATTTTTCATTGCAGTCATACGTGCAGAGTGCTCACTAGCTTTACCATCTAACAAAGCACCATAAATCAAACTCTCTGCATACTGAGGTAGTAACACCTCAAGAATTTCTTCTGCATTCGGTTCAAATTCATAAGTCGTCAATGTTGAATTGGAAGTATCAAAGTCAGATAACGGAAGGATTTGCGTTTCCGTTACTTCCTGCTGGATCGGGCTGACATAATGGTTATAGTACATATAAAGCTCATCACATAGCTCATTCAGATATAAATTCACTGTGGATTTAGCAAGGGAGCTGATGTCAGCGAAAGATGGCTGATCGGGAACTCCAATTACTTCAAGCTCAACATGCATATTGCGGCTGACAAAGAAATCACGGCCAACCCTTCCGATTGCGATAATGACGAACTCATCATTGGATTTATGGCGTTCAAGAATGGTCTTATGAACTTGGCGAAGGATGCTACTATTGTAGGCCCCAGCCAAACCACGGTCCGATGTGATAACCAAGTATCCGGTTTTCTTAACTGGACGTGAAGTAAGCATTGGATGAGAGGCATCCGTACTTCCGTTCGCAATACTGGATACCACTTCTTGAATTTTTTCCATATATGGAACATATGCTTTAGCATTAGCTTCGGCACGGTTCATTTTAGAAGCAGATACCATCTGCATCGCTTTTGTAATTTGACTCGTCTTTTTCGTTGAAGTAATCCGAGACTTAATATCGCGTAAAGAGGCCATTCATTCTCACCACCCTTTAAAAATTAGTTAGACCTTATTATTCAGAAATAACGAAGTTCTTTTTGAACTCGTTAATGGCAGCAACGACAGCAGCGTCTTCAGGAAGACCTTTAGTTGTGCGAATGTGATCTAATAATTCCGGATGAGAACGATCAAGGAACACATAGTATTCTTCTTCAAAACGAAGGATATCCGATACTGGAATATCATCTAAAAGACCTTTAGTCAAAGCATAGAAAATCATGACTTGTTTTTCAACTTTAATCGGTTTGTTTAGATCTTGTTTAAGAACTTCAACTGTACGAGCACCACGGTTAAGTTTTGCTTGTGTTGCAGCATCTAGATCTGAACCGAATTGAGAGAATGCTTCCAATTCACGGTAAGAAGCCAAGTCCAAACGCAATGTACCGGCAACTTTTTTCATCGCTTTAATTTGTGCAGATCCACCAACACGGGATACGGAAAGACCAGCGTTAATCGCAGGACGAACCCCCGAAAAGAACAAGTCGGATTGCAAGAAGATTTGTCCATCCGTGATGGAGATAACGTTCGTTGGAATGTAAGCAGAGATATCGCCTGCTTGTGTTTCAACGAATGGAAGAGCAGTGATTGAACCAGCACCTAGAGTGTCGTTCAATTTTGCTGCACGCTCAAGTAAACGGGAGTGCAAGTAGAATACATCCCCTGGGAATGCTTCACGGCCTGGAGGACGGCGAAGTAGCAAGGAAAGTTCACGGTATGCAGATGCTTGCTTAGAAAGATCATCGTACACGACAAGAACGTGCTTACCAGCGAACATGAACTCTTCACCCATAGTCACACCAGCATAAGGAGCTAGGTATAAAAGTGGTGCAGGTTGAGAAGCGGAAGCGGATACTACGATCGTGTAGTCCAATGCACCGTTTTTACGTAGCGTTTCGACTGTTCCACGAACTGTTGATTCCTTTTGTCCGATAGCAACATAGATACAGATCATATCTTGGTCAGCTTGGTTAAGGATCGTATCGATCGCAACTGATGTTTTACCAGTTTGACGGTCACCAATGATCAACTCACGTTGTCCACGACCGATTGGAACTAATGCATCGATTGCTTTAATACCTGTTTGAAGTGGTTCATGAACTGATTTACGGTCCATTACACCTGTTGCAGGGCTTTCGATTGGACGAGTTTTTGTTGTAGCGATCGGACCAAGGCCATCTAATGGCTGTCCAAGCGGATTCACGACACGTCCGATTAACTCTTCTCCTACAGGCACTTCCATGATTCTGCCCGTACGGCGTACTTCACTGCCTTCTTTAATGTCTCTGAATGGTCCGAGAATAACAACACCTACGTTATTTTGCTCGAGGTTTTGTGCTAGACCCATTGAACCATTGGAAAATTCTAAGAGCTCCCCAGACATTGCATTATCTAAACCATGAACGCGTGCGATACCATCACCAACCGTGATGACTGTACCCACATCGCTTACTTTAATTTCCGACTGATAGTTTTCAATCTGCTTTTTAATCAGCGCACTGATTTCTTCAGCTTTGATGCTCATGAATTTCACCCCTATCTGTGAATATTAACCTAATAGTTGTTTGCTAAGGCGATCTAACTTACCGCTGATCGTCCCGTCATAAATACGGTTGCCGATTTGGAGCTTCATTCCGCCAATGATCGTGCTATCCGTAATATTGGTAATGCGTAAATTCCGTTTGCCGATTTTTGCAGCAAAAGCTGAAGACACTGCTTCTGCTTCAGCTTCAGTTAAAGGATTGACTGTATATACAGTCGCATCCGCAACTGAATTTTCTTCATTAGCTAGTTCAATGAACTCTGCTGCCATGGGAGCCACTTCAGCTGTGCGATGACGTTCAACCATAAGCATTACAGTGTCTTGAACGGAAGGTGATATTCCTGCAAAGGCGTTTTTCATCACTTCACGTTTTGCATCGCCAGTCATTTTAGGATGAGCCAAGAAATTCAAAAGCTCCGTATCCTTCGTGAAAACTTCATGCACTATGCGAAGCTCTTCTTCAAGTTGGTTAATGAGATTTTGCTCTTTCGCAATTTGGAAAAGAGCTACAGCATAACGTCCTGCTACAGTTATATCGCTCATTTACCTTCTCCTGCCTCTTGAATATATTCATTTACTAATTTTTCTTGATCAGCTTGTGATAGTTCTTTTTCAATCACCTTAGATGCGATCATGACAGATAGAGATGCAACTTGCTCGCGCAATGCGGCAACTGCTTTTTCTCTCTCTTGTACGATTTCACGTTTTGCTGCTTCCTTAACACGTTCAGCTTCGGCACGCGCTTGATTGATGATATCTTCGCGTTGAGCCTCGCCTTGTTGTTTAGCATTCTCTATAAGTTGTCCCGCTTCTGTGCGAGATTGTTTTACGATTTCACGCTGTTCTTCCAAATACTTCAGCGCTTCTTTTCTACTAGTTTCAGCTGCTTCGATTTCGTTTGCGACATGCGCTTCACGTTCTTTCATGATGCCCATCAATGGACCCCATGCAAACTTTTTAAGCAACGCTAACAATACGATAAAGATGAAAAGCTGGTATATGATATCTCCACCATTAAAATGGCCTGCTTGACCAAGTACAAAACTGCTTGTTAACACGCTCGGTTCACTCCCTTCATGAAATTCACTATTGAAGTTCTGTATTTTCTATTGACAGTATCCTGCCATAATGATCATCTACTTTAACACAGAGCAATGGCGAAGGTTCTCCTTGGATCATCTTCGCCATTATTGAACTTTTTCAAGTTATCTTATTTACCTAAAACAATAAACGCGATAACTACCGCGATGATTGGTAATGCTTCAACTAAAGCGATACCGACGAACATAGTCGTTTGAAGCATACCACGAGCTTCTGGCTGACGAGCCATTCCTTCAATTGTACGTCCAACGATAAGACCGTTACCAATACCCGCACCTAGTGCACCTAATCCAACTGCGATAGCAGCAGCTATAAGACCTAAAGAACCTGTCATGATAAATTTCCTCCTTGAAATGTTGTTTTATTTTTTTTGATCAATATAATGTTCAAAATGAACAATACTTATAATTAATGGTCGTCACTTACTTTATGGGAAAGATAAACCATTGTTAACATAGTGAAAATGAATGCTTGGATGGAGCCGACAAACACACTGAACCCTTCCCAAGCCAACATTGGAATCGCAGCACCAATTGCACCAAATGCGCTGCTTGTGCCTAAACCAGCCAGCAGGGTTAATAGTAACTCACCCGCATAGATATTTCCGTATAGCCGCAATCCAAGAGTTAACGTATTGGCAAGCTCTTCAATAATCTTTAACGGAAACAAGAAACCCATTGGTTGGACGTATGTTTTTGCATAATTCTTCATACCTCTCATCTTGATACCATAATAATGGGTCAATCCCAATACCATGACTGCCAAGGCTAGAGTTATTGCTGGATCAGATGTAGGTGATTTCCACCAAAGCTCTCCTCCTATTACAACGGAGAAAGGCAATCCTAGCATATTCGAAACAAATACGTACAATATTAATGTCATTCCCAACATAAGGAACTGACCACCCGTACGCCAATCCATATTGCTGTTGATGATGTTTTTCACAAAATCCATAACCCATTCGATAAAGTTTTGCATTCCTGTTGGCTTCATCGCAAGTTTACGAGTTGCCGTTACAGCAATAATGAAGACGATGAGACTTGCGATAGTCATCATTAGTACATTAGCCAAGTTGAAATGTATTCCAGTCTCCATAAATTCCCACATAGGAGCTTCATGATTCAACAGTATTCACCTCTCTTCTTTACTACCTACGTATGTTTTGTATAAAATAATCTATCATAATGACAAAATAAACCGTCATTAATCCCACAACCACGCAGACCACTTGAAACTCATAGGGATACTTCAATGCAATTATTGCAGCTAAACCCGCCACAGACATTCTAGTTAAACTACCAAGGGAGCGCGTTTTTTTACCTTCCGCTACTTCTTGGGCAAACTTTTTGTTTTTTTTGACCATCGACCAAAAAATAAACAGGCTGAAGGCAGTACCAAGCAACAATCCTTGGAAGACTGAATCATATGATGTGAATGCCACCCCAATCACATAAATACCCATTAGATACAGCATGTATTTCAGCTGCCTATTGAACATTTTTTCCAATTCTAGCATTTTGTCATGTAATCTCCCTAGAAATATTGTAGATCTGTGGGTTAGCAAGGTAAATTTGCCCGTAATAAGTCCAAATAGAAAGTCGATAAAGCACTCCTATTTGTCACGTTATTGACGTATGAAACCCCTCTCATTCTACATCCTTTGTTAGCATACAATAGGCTAGAATCAATGTCAATGAGTGGTTAGTGAAATTTGTCACAGGTTTGTAATTATTAACGAAACGTTCACAAATTATCTTTTTTATGCTATTGACATCCGATTTATTTTACATATCGTCCTATGTTCACTCAATATGTAACGTCTTTTCCACCCGATCTTCCCTTCCATTCTTCCTCGCAAAGATAATTGCTTTATATATTCCTTTAGGTGGCAAATCCTTTCTCAGTACATCCTTTTTGATCAAACCAGATGGTGCTGGCTTCGACCAATCCAAATATCCAGCAAATTTCAAGCTTTCTTCTTCATAAAGGGCAATCCCGAATTCATCAGCGCCCCTCGGAAGGTACATTTCGTATCGATATGTCCCAGCCCGATCTCCTTGTCCAAAGTCAAAACCCATCACCCTTGGATAATCAGGCTCTTCTTTCACATATAAATACGGGAGGGAAATCCTTTTCGTTCCTTCCATTATAAGCAGGTACCCATCGAAGACTCCCTTTTCCAATTCAGAAGGGTTTACCTGAAGCCCAACTTTCAGCCTTTTCTTTTCCTTCGGTTTCAAGGTAAGGGATTTCGGCAGCTCCCATGTGAGCCCCTTCTCCTTCAATGGCACCTTAAAGGAGTAATTCCTAATCTTCGTTCCTGTGTTTTCTATTAATACCGTTTCATGATGCTCTTCTATCCCACCCTTTTTCGTATACATCCCAAATGATAACGAGCTTGGATTCAAAAGAGTATCCGCCTTCAAGGCCTCGTCGATCTGGATGCGTCCCGCTCCTTGTTCGTATGTGTGATATAATTCGCCGGTAGATTTCCTTAATGGCTTGGATGTACTCATCAATGCCGATTTCACTTGATCAGGTGTCCAGTCCGGATGTTTTTGCAAAATAAGTGCGCACGCTCCTGCAACATGCGGCGCTGACATGCTTGTTCCATCTAGTGACATATATCCATTCGGGATGGTGCTTTCAATCTCGACTCCAGGAGCCAATACGTCCGGCTTTATTCCCCACGACACAGTTACCGGACCTCTTGAGCTGAAATCAGCGAGCCTATCCTGTTCTTTTTTATATAAAAAGCGAACGGTTTGACTGTGTTCTTGCTCCATTACTTTTTTAAGACTCAACCCATCTCTTCTATTAATAGAAGCTACTGGGATGTTCATTTCTTTTTCCAGGCTTCCAGAAAAGGTCCCGCCTGTATTATTATAGATAATTACGCCTTTCGCACCCGCCTTCGCTGCATTGGATGCCTTCTGCTGGAATGTGAGTATCCCCCGCTCCAGCAAAACAATCTTATCCTGGGCGTGCTTCAGGTCTTTTTCACTCCCAAGACCTCCGTCTATCACATCTTCGGAAAATGCCAGATTCCATCTCCTGGATCCTTGAAATGAATGCAATCGCGTATGATGCTTTTTCGCACCTAGCCCGTAAATCATGAATGGAACCTTTAAAGGAGGAGTGGATGCTCCAACGGAAATCGCTTTTTCTGCAGTCCCTGGCGAACCGACGGTCCAAACCTCCGGACCGGAGTTGCCATTTGACGTCACGGCTACGATGCCGCTTTCGACAGCCTTATTCAACGCAAGCGATATTGGTAAATCAGGGCCATTTACATTATTGCCGAGAGATAAGTTCAAGACATCCATCTTATCCTTCATTGCCGACTCGATAGCCGTCAAAACCTGCTCAGTATCCCCAGCACCTCCTGGCCCCAACGCCCGATAGGCATATATCTCCGCTTCCGGGGCTACGCCCTTCAGTTTTCCATTGGCAGCTATGATACCTGCAACGTGCGTTCCATGTAGTGTATCCAGCTCACCGTGTTTTTTGGTTTCCATCGGATCACCATCACCATCAACCAGATCCTTCCCTCCCTTATAAGCCCGTTGTAAATCCGGATGTGTATAATCAATCCCTGTGTCGATCACCCCAACCTTGACTCCTTTACCAGTAATTCGGTGGTTATCTTTATCAAGGAAAGCTCTCACTCTCTCTCCTCCTATGTATGGAACACTTTCATCTAAGACAGTATGATACGTCGATACTTCGGTAACAGTCTGAATATCATTTTCCTTTTTAAACTGCTCTATATCTTTTACGTTCCCCCGTAACGAAAACCCATTTAGGGCTACGGAATAAACCGTGCGTAACCGAAGCGTTGGATATTTTCCAAGCAATTCATCGATTTTTTTTTGCTCGAAAGCTTTATCCATCGTGACGACGACCGTCACTTCCTTCGATTCAGATAGTTTCGGCAAAGGCGGTAAAATGACGGATGCCGCCCCCTGTTCGATTGAATAAGTAAATAATAGAAGAAAAACAAATATATATATGAACAATTTCTTTTTCATTTTCAACATAATCATCCCCTTAGCTGTTAGCTTTTCTCAACAACCTTGGAGTATGCAAACAAAAAAGGAAAAGCCGTCTCGCTTTTCCTCTCCATTTATTTCATTCCCAAACCCATTCTTAAATTTGAAACAATCGCAGAAAATAGCTGACCTATTCAAGTAACTCGTGACGACTTCCTCAAACGAAACCGCCTACGTGCACAAGTACAGTTTCTTCGATTACAGGGACTGAAATTCCATCTCCGTATTTACACACATTAGAATGCAACGGAAAAGTCCAACCATCAAAACCAAAAAAACTGCAGACAAAACGAGTTTGTCTGCAGTCTGAAAGGAAGAACCGTTAAACTTTTCCTTCATTATGAATCAAATCTAGCTGGCGGTACATTCACTTGCTTGAAATAATAACGGATCGCTTCCGCTATACGAACCGAAGCATTCCCATCACCGTACGGATTCGAAGCCTTGGACATTTTTTCATGCTCTTCTTCGTTCGTCAGCAATTCATGTGCCATATTGAAGACCATCTGCTCATCTGTGCCCGCCAATTTCAAGGTGCCAGCCAATATCCCTTCAGGACGTTCAGTCGTATCCCTTAAAACAAGCACCGGTACACCAAGTGACGGCGCTTCTTCTTGGATTCCTCCAGAATCGGTCATGATCAAATAAGCTCTTGAAGCGAAGTTATGAAAATCCAATACATCCAATGGCTCGATTAAATGAACCCGAGGTTCCCCTCCGAGAATTTCATTTGCCAGTTCCTGAACCAATGGATTCAAATGGACCGGGTAAACGACTTGAATGTCATCATGCTCGGCAATGAGCCTCTTGACAGCCCTAAAGATATTCCGCATCGGCTCCCCTAAATTTTCCCGGCGATGAGCAGTCAGCAAAATGAGCTTGTCTGCTCCCAATCCAGTTAAAACGGGATGGTTATACGATGAACGTACCGTCGTTTTTAAAGCATCGGTCGCCGTATTCCCCGTCACGAAGATATTGTCCTTCTTGTTTTCGTTCAACAAATTCGCTTCCGCTTTTGAAGTCGGAGCAAAATGCAAGTCCGCCATCGTCCCGGTAAGCTGGCGATTCATTTCTTCCGGGTATGGGGAATACTTATTCCAAGTGCGCAACCCCGCTTCCACATGGCCAATGACGACCTGATTGTAAAAGGCAGCCAGACTGGCGACAAACGTTGTAGTCGTATCACCGTGTACAAGAACGATATCGGGCTCGGCTTCCTTCATGATCGAATCAAGACCGTTTAATGCCCTCGTTGTGATATCGGCAAGTGTTTGCCTATCCTTCATTATGTTCAGGTCATAATCGGGCCGGATCGAGAATAATTCAAGAACTTGATCTAACATTTGACGATGTTGAGCCGTAACGGCAACGATCGGCTTGAAATGTTCTGGGTGTTTTTGGAATTCCAAAACTAACGGTGCCATTTTGACGGCTTCCGGTCTCGTACCGAAAATTGTCATGACCTTTATCGGTTTGTTCATTCGTGACACCTCAGTTTCCATCCATTATTTTGTGCCGAATAAACGATCTCCCGCGTCTCCCAGACCTGGAACGATATAACCATGTTCATTCAGCTTCTCATCAAGTCCTGCAATATATATATCCACATCAGGATGCGCTTCTTTTAATGCATCCACACCTTCTGGAGCTGCAATCAGGCACATGAATTTAATATTGACCGCACCGCGCTTTTTAATGGAATGGATCGCTTCGATGGCAGAACCGCCGGTAGCCAGCATTGGATCAACGACGATACATTCCCTTTCTGCCAAATCACTCGGCATTTTCGCATAATATTCGACAGGTTTCAATGTTTCCGGATCACGGTATAGACCGACATGTCCGACCTTAGCGGCAGGAATCAATTTAATGATTCCGTCCACCATCCCGATGCCCGCACGCAAGATTGGAACGATCCCCACTTTTTTACCTGAGAGCATTTTCACCTTCGCTGTGCTAACCGGTGTTTGGATTTCCACCTCTTCAAGCGGCATATCCCTAGTGATTTCAAATGCCATCAATGAAGCCACTTCATCAACTAGTTCGCGGAATTCTTTTGTTCCTGTATTTATATCGCGTATATAGGCTAATTTGTGTTGAATTAACGGGTGATCGAAAACAAAAACTTTTCCCATTTGGCATCTCTCCAATTCCATTGCATAATTTTGCTCTTTTTATAATTCCCCTAAATGAATAGAAAAATTTTCGTGTCTTAAAATTCACTTCAACCTATTTTACAGAAAAAAGGTTCAATCTTCAATAATGGTTTAGATGTCAGACCTATTTTCACAATTCAGATTCTTCAATTATAATAACAGAAAAAACCACTCCCTATAAAAGGAGTGGCCCGGACATTACAATGAAGGATATAATTCGAATTTACTCGTTAACGATTCCACACGTTGTTTCGCTTCTTCAAGCTTAGCTTCATCTTCATTATTCTTCAGAACAAGTCCGATGATCGAAGCTATTTCATCCATATCTTCCAAACCGAAGCCACGTGATGTCACAGCGGCGGTACCGATACGAATTCCACTCGTGACGAATGGTTTTTCCGGATCATATGGAATTGCATTCTTGTTAACGGTGATCCCGATTTCATCAAGAACGTGTTCAGCTATTTTTC
Source organism: Peribacillus muralis (assembly GCF_001645685.2). Lineage (NCBI taxonomy): Bacteria > Bacillati > Bacillota > Bacilli > Caryophanales > Bacillaceae > Peribacillus > Peribacillus muralis. Next base: position 4,712,239 of record NZ_CP017080.1, read on the forward strand.
CAGTCAATCCTGTCGAGCGTACATCAAGAAGAATCAAGTGATTGTCCGTCCCATCAGAAACAAGGGTGAACCCTTCCTTCTTCAAGCCTTCGCCCAAGCGTTTGGCATTGTCGATGATCTGCTGTGCATACACTTTAAAATCGTCTTGAAGCGCTTCGCCGAACGCAACAGCCTTAGCGGAAATGACATGCATCAAAGGCCCGCCTTGAATTCCCGGGAAGATTGATTTATCAATTTTCTTGCCAAATTCTTCTTTACAGATGATCATCCCGCCCCGTGGTCCGCGAAGGGTTTTATGAGTTGTTGTCGTTACGAAATCCGCATAAGGAATCGGGCTTTGGTGCAATCCAGCAGCAACAAGTCCTGCGATATGGGCCATATCGACCATTAAGTATGCTCCAACTTCATCCGCAATCTGGCGGAATCGCTTGAAATCAATTTCTCGTGGATACGCACTCGCACCCGCAACGATCATTTTCGGCTTGTGCTGACGCGCTTTTTCCAATACATCATTATAATCGATACGATGATCTTTTTCGTCTACACCATATTCAACAAAGTTATAATTGACCCCACTGAAGTTTACCGGGCTTCCATGTGTTAAATGCCCTCCATGGGAAAGGTTCATGCCAAGCACCGTGTCGCCTGTTTGAAGTACCGTGAAGTAAACGGCCATATTGGCTTGAGCACCAGAGTGCGGCTGAACGTTCACATATTCGCCACCGAAAATCTCTTTTGCACGATCACGAGCCAAATCTTCAACGATGTCAACATACTCACAGCCGCCATAATACCGTTTCCCTGGATATCCTTCAGCATATTTATTGGTTAGGACCGAGCCTTGAGCTTCCATGACTGCCTCACTCACGAAGTTCTCAGAAGCAATAAGCTCAATCTTGCTTCTTTGACGCCCTAATTCCAGTTGAATTGCGTTAAACACTTGCTCATCTTGCTTGGCTAAACGATTCATTCCGTAATTCCTCCTCAAATGTGCGTGATTCGCTTTTTAGTATTTATGTGCAACATGTCTTCAAAAAGACATGAAAAAGCCTGTCCCATAATTATTAGAAAATTCTTCTCCATTTTAACATGTCTATTTTAGAAGTGATAGTGTAATTTTATCGAACGTTAAATGTTTTTTCATTTGCAAATGTTCGTATTTAACTTATTATTTTTATATAATACTCCATTTAACCTATGTCCTACAGCAAAAAAGCTTTCGTTTACCTTGGAGTACAGTTTACTTACATTATTGGTCACTCAAAAATGGCATGGCTAAAAGGAGCTTGTCCACCGTCAGGAGAGGAAAAGGACGGCTATATCTATCTACAGGTGGGCAGATTACACACATATGAAGGCCATCCAATAAGCGCTGGGGAATTCATCAAACAAAAAGGGCTACGGAATGAGATCTCCGAAGCCCTATCTAGTTCATGCCTGACGTACCATCCGCTAATTTATTGGCAACTTTTGTTGTCGGGAATATCCTGATAGACGGCCCGCTCGCCGCCGATAAGTTTGGGGCGGGTTTTTGCCATCGTCACGTGTGCGTGACCTATTTCCTTGATGGCAGATCGAAGCGGAACGGCGACATGCTTTAAATGCATGCCTATGAAGGTGTCCCCAATGTCTATGCCCGCTTCCGCTTTGATATGCTCCACGACAACGGCATCTTCCCATTGTTGAAAGGCGTATGTCGCCATCGACCCTCCAGCCGTTCTGACCGGTATGACCGATACTTCTTCATAACCTCTTTGTACGGCCGCTTCCCTTTGCAAAACCAATGCCCTATTCAGATGCTCGCAACATTGATAAGCGACATGGACACCGGTTTTTTCTTGAAAATCCTTCACGGCGGAAAATATCAGGCCGGCCACATCGAGCGTACCTTCAGTGCCGATCCGTTTTCCGATTACTTCACTTGTACTGCAGCCAATGACAAGTAATTGTTTCTCTTTTAAAGCCGCCTCTTCTTGAAACTCATGCAAAAGTTTCCGAAACTGGGTTTCCCATCCCTCAAGCTCATTTGAAATATTAGCATCACTTGACATGTAAACGCATCCTTTCAATAAGAAAACTTGCTATCCGAAGAAAAGTGGATCTCTGCAAATCTTTTTCAAAGCTTTACGCTTCAGCTATGTTTACCTTCATAGTCAGAAATTTTGCCGATTCTATTTTGATGGCGACCGCCTTCAAATTCCGAGGTCAGCCATGTTTGAGCGATTTCCCGGGCAAGTCCAGGGCCAATGACACGTTCCCCCATCGCCAGCATATTGGTGTCATTATGCTGACGGGTCAGTTTCGCGCTATAGACATCATGTACCAGGGCACAGCGTATCCCTTTGACTTTATTCGCTGCAATACTCATCCCAATCCCAGTACCACAAATCAAGATTCCCCGATCGAACTCACCATTCGCCACTTTTTCTGCAACAGGCAGCGCATAATCCGGATAATCCACTGAAGTGCTGCACTCACAGCCAAAATCCTCAAACGGGATCTGTAACTCTTTCATTAAATTCTTTATTTCTTCACGGATATGAATTCCACCATGATCCGAGGCAATCGCAACTTTCATGATAATCCTCCTCTTGCTTCTTATTTGATTTCATTGTGTCATAAAATTATGAAAAGATAAAGGATGGCTACCGTCCATAAAGAAGCAGGAAACCGCTTCGGTCTCCTGCAGGGAAAAATCAAGTGTGAAAGCGTGTAATGGTGCCTTTCAGCTTTTCCGCTTGGCTTTTAAGTTCCATCGCCAATTTTTCGACGTTTTCCATCATGCTTGCCTGTTCATTTGTCGTAGCCATCACTTCTTCAGCACCGGCTGAAGTCTCCTGAGCAATGGCAGCCACTTCCTGGGACTGTCTAGATGTTTCCTCGACACTTTCCATTTGACGGTCAACAAGCTCTGTAATATCCTTTACCGCCGCGACAACATTATGTACCGTTTTTGTCATGCCTTCTATGGCTATATCCGTTTCCGTCCCTTTTTGAGCTTCTTCATTTGCCGATTTGACTTGATTGCTTATCTGTTTGACAACAGCCTGGACTTCAACTTGAATATTTTGGACCAGGGCCGAAATGCCTTGCACAGCCTTGGCACTCTGATCCGCTAACAAGCGGACTTCTTCAGCGACAACAGCAAATCCTTTTCCATGCTCTCCTGCCCTGGCAGCTTCAATGGATGCATTCAATGCAAGCAGATTCGTCTGTGCCGCAATATCGCCGACAAGCACGATGATTTGTTCGACTTTTTTTGCATGCTCCTCCAAGCGCTTGACCGTCTCCAATGACTGTTGATTTTCATCCGCCAGCTGCTTAATGCCATCGACCAAGGAGTTGACCACCGCTTTACTCTGAATGAGTTCTGCGGCCATTTCACCTGAAAGGCCGACGGATTCCTGCGCTTTTGTTTGAACCTTCTGGGCAAGAATGGTGACCTCGTCAATCGATTCAGCCGTACTCATTATCGAAGCGGCTGATGTTTCAGCCCCCTTCGATATTTCACCAATCGTCATTGCCACGTTTTCTGCCTGTTCCGAAGCTTTTGTTGATTCTCGGGAAATATGGATGACCTTTTCGTTCGTTTCATGAAAATTCACTTCGATACTCTGGACCATTTCCCTTAGATTGGAGAGCATATGGTCGAAGGCGATGCCCAATGAACGGATTTCATCGTCCGTCTTTGGCAGCACCACCTCTTCACTTATACTGCCCTCTGCAGCACTCAACACGACTTTTTCCAGTTTTTTCAGGGGCTTGGTAATGACACCCGCTGCAAAAAACGCAAGAATACCAGACCACAATATCCCCAATAACAGCGTTCCTACACCAAAACTAAGTGAATTCATTTTGGCAAAAAACATAGGTTGGACCACGAAGATAAAAAACGCTGAGATCGAATAGGTGATCAGAGCCAGGACCGTGATGAATATAACTAATTTTTTTCGCAAACCAAACTTGTAACGCAATCTTTCCGCCATTCCGCTTCCCCCCGTAGACTACTTACTCTTTCAGCTTTATGACTAATGTTGCGATTAAATCATGCAGCTCCTTGAACGTTTCCCGATAAATGCCTTCCGAACCACCAAATGGATCGATTATGTCTCTATCATGTTTATCGTCAAGAACGTATTCTTTTAAAGTAAAAGTCTTATCGATCATATTGGGGTATCCACTGATGATGACCGCTTTATGCCCTTGGGTCATGGTGAAAATATGAGTAGCCCAATCCATTTCTTCTTTCGTCAGGTGCCTCGATTGATGACGATGCACAATGTCATTTTCAACGAGAATATTTTTAGCGTGCATGGAAGCCTCCTGCCCCGACGATGCATGAACCCCAGCCGACCTCACTTCGACACCAGGAATGTTTTTACTTGTCAATATCGCTTCTGCCATTGGGCTCCTGCAAGTGTTTCCTGTACAAACAAATAGTATTCGGATCATTTTAAAGCCTCCCTTTTTACTCATTATAAGCCATCGTTCATTTTTCTTAGTCAAAAATAACGGCACTCCCCGTATAAAAAAACCTTGCACTTGATCGAGTCGAGATTTCCAAAAAATAAAAACCGCCCCGGTTACGGAACAGTTGAGGAAGGACCGATATGCAGTTGGATTTATTTATAGAGAAAACAATAATTTCAAGCCAAAGGCACAAAGGATGCTGCCGCCAAGAATTTCACTATACACACCGAGCAACCCCTGCATTTTTCTTCCCAGTAAAAGGCCTGCCCACGTTAAAAGGGTGGCAGCAATCCCAAAGCAAAGGATGGTCACAACCGTTTTTGCACCATAAATCCCCAAGGTCAAGCCTACCGAAAAGCTATCCAGGCTTACACCTAAGGCGAAAATCAATAAGCCTTTGCCGACGGGAGCCAGCATCTTGTTTTCCCTTGAACCGGATTCATCCTTTTTTCCCGGAATGAACATTTGTATTCCAAGAATTATCAACAAAAGACCACCGGCGTACGTGGCGAAGGTCCCGAATTTTTCTGAAATGAAACGGCCTGCCCCCATACCAAGCAAAGGCATCCAAATATGAAAAATGCCTACAACCAGCCCTATCGAAAATATTTGCCTTAACCTCAGCTTGAACATTCCCATTCCAAGGCCGACTGAAAAGGCATCCATTCCCAACGCGAATGCCATAAGCAATAAGGTGATGATTTCTCCAGCAAATGTATTCATCCCAATCCTCCCTCGGACGTGCCTACTACATGTTATGCATGTCCGAAAAGAAATAGAAGGATAAAATCAGCCCTTATTCATACATGTTTTTCGTCAATGATTTGGTGACCTGCCGCCTTTTCAAGACGATTCATGACTGCAGCACCTATACCTGATTCAGGAAAACTTTCACTGAAAATGATATCCACATCCAATTCATCAAACTGACGCAAAGCATCATATAACCCTGCGGCAACTGTGTGCAACTGCGCCAAGGAACCGGGGACAACCACATAATCGGCGATATATTCAGCTTCGTGCTCAAGAGCCGTAATGATGCCTACCTTTAACCCATCCCTTCTTTTTTCATCCACAAGTCTTTGCAGGAAAGCTGGTTGACCTTTGACTAAGTATAGAGGGGCTTTCGGTGCATAGTGAGTATATTTCATACCCGGAGCCTTTGGCGCCGTATCCTGATTCTTCAAAGCGACATCCTGCTGCACGGCCCCGATGACGGCCTTCAGCTGTTCCAGGGTCACCCCGCCTGGCCTTAAAATGATAGGGACCTCCACTGTGCAATCAAGGACTGTGGATTCTACACCTACACCTGTAGTACCGCCATCGACTATGCCTGCAATCCGCCCCAATAAGTCATCCTCTACATGTTTAGCCGAAGTGGGGCTTGGTTTACCTGAAGTATTGGCACTCGGAGCAGCAATGGGCAGATCGCTCGCGCGAATGATGCCGAGGGCAACCTGATGATCAGGCATCCTCACGGCAACCGTGTCCAAGCCGGCTGTTACAAAATTCGATAGCTTGCCCGGTTTACGTCTTAAGATCAACGTCAAAGGTCCTGGCCAAAATTCAGCCATTAGCCTTCGCGCCTGTTCGGGAATGTCTTCGACAATATCCTCCAACTGGCCTTCAGAAGCTATATGGACGATCAAAGGATTATCACTTGGACGCCCCTTCGCCTCAAACACTTTTTTGACCGCTTCGTCACTTTTGGCATTCGCTCCTAGTCCATATACGGTCTCTGTCGGAAAAGCAACCACTTGGTCCGCCTTTAATAATCCAGCCGATTCTGTAATTTGGGGATAACTTTGTAAATTATCCACATTTTTATCCACTGACCAAACTTTCGTTTTCATTTTTAACACCATCGCCTTTTACCTTTTCTTTTTTTATCCAATTGCTATTATATAAACGATATTTTCACTAAATCGCACAGATTTTACTTAAAAGTACTTTGAAAGTATAAAAGAACTATACACAGAATTCAAGCTTTATCCACAAATTGTGGATAAATAGATTGAAACGGTGGATAAGTTTGTGGATATTAATCATTAATGACAGACTTTTTTGATATTTTGTTAATAACTCTGTGGATATGTTGTTCATCAAGGAGCTTCACAAGAAAAAACGAGGGCCATTGCCCTCATTTTAGAATAGATCTTTGAAAATTTCTGCAAATAGCGACTTCACTTCCACCTCAGGTTCTTTTTCCCCTTCATACAATTGTTGACCTTGTTCACGGGATACCGCTAATTCTTCTGCATTTTCAACCGCCGCGTCTTCCTTCGCTTTTCCTTCTAGGTCTGCAACCTGTTCCTCGGGTGCTTTTGCTTCTGATTTCACAACCTCTTCTCCCTTGACCGTATCAACATGTGCTGCCGGTTTCTCCGTTGCCGCTGCGACCTCTGCTTTTACCTGTTCGTTCGGAGGAGAAGACTGTTTCTCTTCGCTCGTTGCCGCATACACCTTTCCTGTCGAGGCTGACTGCCCTTCCTCTTCATCCTCGGTTATGGGACTTTGACTCACTGCCGTTCCATTCGAAAAATCGAGAAAGCACAATGGCGGAAACAAGACACACCACCAATTGGCCCCTTCACCTTCACCGAGCGTGATGATCACTGCTTCATATTCCCCTGCCGGATATAAATATTGCCCATAAAGTTTTGTCGGAAATTCTGCTTGGCCAAAATCGACTTTCACTGACTGTTCCAAACCATTCTCCTTTACGACCGCCTCCGCCTTGGCTTGAATATCAGGCAGATGAGCGGTGATTACATCCCTCGCCTCATCCAAGGAAGTAAGCTCCTGAACCCACTTCGTGATATCCTTATTAACCTCATCCCGAATCAACCTCTTAACTGCTTGATCCTTTTCTTCATCGCTATTTGCAAGTATCCGCAAACGGATTGCCTCATCCGGTATCACTTTCGTTTCCTCGGCACCGGCCACTTCCGCTTTCGGCATATATATACTTACGATCGTTCCTATCGTTAAGATTAATAGATAAATAATGGCTAAATGTTTAGTTTTCATCGCCTTCGCCCCCTCACATGAATCAGTCTCACCATTTTCCAGCTATCTTAAACTAGTAAAATAAAAAAAATGATAATCAGGTAGATTCCATGTGCAAGCCATACAAAAAAAACGTCCCGAATGAGGGACGAATCATGTTAATGCAGCAAAGACCATTCGATCTTTTTCATTAATATCGTTTTCAACGGATACCCTTGCTGCCGGAAACGTCCGCAGCAACATGTCGGCAACCGCCTGCCCCTGCCCAGCACCCACCTCGAACCCTATCAGCCCAGGTACGTTCATGATCAGCGGCAACTGCTCCATAAAACGGCGGTAAAAGTCCAGACCATCGCTGCCAGCAAATAACGCCCGATGCGGCTCATGCCCCGTTACCACTACAGACATGGATTTTTGATCATCAATCGGGATATACGGGGGATTCGATAAAAGGATGTCCACCTTTTCATTTAGTTCAATGAACGGCAAAAGCAAATCACCCTGAATAAATTGCACCTCTGCACCAAGGGCACTGGCATTTCCCTTCGCCACCTCTAAGGAAGGTGCCGCTATATCCGTGGCTGATACCGATAAGCTTGTCTCTTCAAGCTTCATCGTAATGGCGATTGCGCCGCTGCCTGTGCCAATATCCGCCAAATGGAGCTTCTGCCCTTTATTAAAAAGGGCCGGCATCTTGCGGAGTGTGTAATAAATCAACTCTTCCGTTTCAGGTCTCGGTATCAACACTTCTTCATTCACAAAGAAGGTCCGTCCATAAAATTCTTCACTTCCGATTATATACTGGATCGGCGTCCCCTCAGCATGCAGCTCCACAGCCGCCCTAAAACGCCCTAAATCAGCTTCACTCAGCTCATCATGCAGGTTCGCCAACAGCATGGAACGGGTTTGTTTCAACAAATGCTGCAACAGGATTTCGCCGGCATTGGCATCACGATCATTATCCTTTAAAAAAGAAGAAGCCCATTTCAGGGCTTCAAACACTTTCAGTGAAGAATCACTCATCTGCATTTTCCAGCCTTGAAGATTGGTCTTCCATGATCAAGGCATCCACGACCTCATCAAGCTTACCTTCCATGATTTGATCCAGCTTTTGGATCGTCAAACCGATACGGTGATCGGTAACGCGGTTTTGCGGGAAGTTGTAAGTACGAATCCGTTCCGAACGATCGCCCGTACCGACAGCAAGCTTCCTGTTTTGATCATATTCCGCCTGCACTTCACGATGGATTTTATCATATACCCTCGCCCGCAATACTTTCATGGCTTTTTCTTTGTTCTTGATTTGTGATTTTTCATCTTGGCAAGAGACGACCGTATTGGTAGGGACATGGGTCAATCGCACCGCAGACATTGTCGTATTGACACTTTGCCCTCCAGGTCCACTTGAAGCGAAAGTATCGACCCGCACATCCTTATCGTGGATTTCGACTTCCACTTCCTCCGCTTCAGGCAAAACGGCTACCGTGGCCGTAGAGGTGTGGATCCGTCCGCCAGACTCGGTTTCAGGCACCCGCTGAACGCGATGGGCCCCATTTTCGAATTTCAATTTGGAATAAGCACCATTTCCGTTAATCATGAAAATGATTTCCTTGTAGCCTCCAAGCCCAGTGGGACTTGCCTCAATCACTTCTGTCCGCCAGCCCTGAACCTCGGCAAAACGGCTATACATGCGGTAAAGGCTACCTGCAAACAATGCCGCTTCATCTCCGCCTGCAGCGCCGCGAATCTCCATGATTACGTTTTTATCGTCGTTGGGGTCCTTAGGAATGAGCAATATTTTCAGCTTGTCTTCCAGACCTTTTATCGTCTCTTCAAGCTCGCTGATTTCCTCTTTTACCATATCACGCATATCCGCATCAAGTTTATCATCCAGCATCGCCTTGGCTTCCCGGAGTTGCTCACGAACCGCTTTATACTCCTTATAAGTCGATGCAGTTTCTTGAATGCCGGATTGCTCCTTGGAGTATTCCCTTAGTTTTTTGGAATCATTGATGATTTCCGGGTCACTTAATAGTTCATTCAATCTTTCATATCTATCTTCTACTGCTTGCAATCGATCAAACAAATCATTCACCTCATAAATTTCCCCATTAAATCTCTCAATGGGAAGTAATCCATCTTTTTTTTACTATAAATAATTAGTTCAGTGCCCAGCTCAGTTCACTTCTAGGTTAATTATAGTATAGGTGAATAATCAACGTCAAAGAGGATTCAAAAATGTGGTCATTTCTTTAATTCAACATCTATCTTGTATTGAGGCACCACACCCGTGATCAGATCTTCCAGTCGTTTCTTTTCTTCCTTTCTTTGGTGATCGGTCTTGATTTTTCCCTTATCATGGACCGTAACATGAATCGTTTTGCCATTAATCCAAACCGATCCTGCTTCATAATCCGTTTCAGACTTAACGGCATCCCGAATGACAGCTATCTCCTGCCCCATGGATGGAGAATTGTTGGATGTATGGTGAGGGGTGTTGAGGATCTGGTCGGAAGGCCGTTCTGCTTCATTTTCCCAATCCTTATTGGAAACATGCTTTAAACCGCTGCCGACAAAATCCTTCCCATCACGACTTTGATCGCCATATTCCGAATCATTATTTATTGCTTGATCATTTTGACCGCATGCTGTTAGTGCAGCGAGCACGAAAGCGGCCATCAATACCATTCTGATTTTCATTTTTTTCCCTCCATTTTGATTGGTCAACAAGATCTTTTCCTCGTTATCCTTCCCAAAATGGGACAATAATTAATCTTTCATTCCGCTTCCATGTATTGGTCGATACAACCCGCAACTTGTTCATCGTTCCATCGTGTTCTTTGCTTCCATTCAATTTTACAAATAAATCATCCCATTAAAAAAATGCCTTAAGATCTCATCGATCATAAGGCACCCTCCGATTAAATATGTTCTTTGACTCCAGCTGACTGCTTACCTGGCACTTCGTGATGATGACGGCAACGGGGTTCGTATGACTCCGATGCACCCACAAGGATGATCGGTTCATCATAGGAGGCCGGTTTGCCATCAATCAAACGCTGGGTCCTGCTCGCAGGTGATCCGCACACTTCACATACTGCCTGTAGCTTAGTCACTGATTCTGCTAACGATAGCAGAACAGGCATGGGACCGAATGGTTCACCTCTGAAATCCTGATCGAGTCCAGCCATAATCACTCGATAACCGCTGTCCGCAAGATGCTGGGCAACCCCGATAATTTCATCATCAAAAAATTGCACTTCGTCTATTGCAATGATATCCAGGGGCTTGTCCAAGTACTTAAAAATATCCGTTGAGTGGGCAATCGGCTTTGCCATCACAGAAGAGCCATTATGTGATACGACAGCCTCTTCCGCATAGCGATTATCAATAGCTGGTTTAAAAACAGCGATTTGCTCTTTGGCAAATTGAGCACGGCTGACTCGTTTAATCAATTCCTCAGATTTACCTGAAAACATGCTTCCGCAAATAAGCTCGATCCAGCCCGTTTGTTTCATTACATACATGGAAACAGCTACTCCCTTCCACCTGTCGATCCATTGGCCAAAATTGAAGCGGACCCGGTTTTATATGAATTGTTACTTGTTTACAGAAAAGAAAAAACAGGCAAGAAAAATACTTGCCTGTTTTTTAAAAAGTCCGGCTTATTTAATACCGTATTTTTTGTTGAAACGATCAACACGTCCGCCAGCTTCAGCGAATTTTTGACGACCAGTATAGAATGGGTGGCACTCTGAACAAGTCTCAACTTTGATCTCTTCTTTAACTGAACCAGTTTCAAAAGTGTTTCCGCAAGAGCAAGATACTTTTGAAAGCTTGTAATTTGGATGAATTCCAGTTTTCATTCTTTTCAGCTCCTTCTGCCCTGAATCATTCGAAACAGAGTTTTATACTTCAAGGTGAGTGTCAAACACCCTCACATTTATTGTAAAAACACATGAACTCATTATATCAACTTAAAACTAGTTGTGCAACAGTTTGTTTCTTTCTCTGTTTCAAGAGCGTTTAACGCTCGCTGGTCCCTTTTTCATTTCGGACATTTCTTCATCCAACTTACTGAAAAATTCATCATTGCCTTTAGTCTGTTTTAGACGGCGGAGGAATTTCTCCGAAAAATCCGGTGAATCCGACATCGTCTTCCTGATTGCCCATAGTTTATCGAGACGGTCTTTCGGAATGAGCAATTCTTCTTTCCGCGTGCCAGAACGGCGGATATCGATTGCCGGGAAGATTCGTCTTTCGGCAAGGGCACGATCTAAATGAAGTTCCATATTACCAGTGCCTTTGAATTCTTCATAAATGACATCGTCCATTCTTGAACCAGTATCCACTAATGCCGTAGCAAGGATCGTCAAGCTGCCGCCTTCCTCGATATTCCTCGCCGCACCGAAAAAGCGTTTTGGGCGATGGAATGCAGCAGGGTCAATACCACCTGACAACGTTCGCCCGCTCGGCGGGATGACAAGGTTGTAAGCACGGGCCAGACGGGTGATGCTGTCCATCAGGATGATGACATCCCGCTTATGCTCGACAAGGCGCATCGCACGCTCTAAAACCAGTTCCGCAACCTTGATATGGTTTTCCGGCACTTCATCGAACGTTGAACTAACCACGTCACCAGCAACTGAACGTTCAATGTCTGTCACTTCCTCAGGACGTTCATCGATCAAAAGGACGATCAGTTCCGATTCAGGATGGTTCGTCGTTATCGCATTGGCAATTTCTTTAATAAGCATTGTCTTACCAGCTTTTGGCGGTGCGACAATCAGACCGCGCTGGCCAAAACCAACCGGCGCCAACACATCCATAATCCTGGTTGATAGGTTCTTCGGCGTAGTCTCCAGCTTGATTTGCCTATTCGGGTACAGCGGTGTTAAGCCTGGGAAATGAACTCGCTCTTTAGCTGACTCTGGATTATCCCCATTGACAGCCTCGACGTGGAGCAATCCATAATATCGTTCATTTTCCTTCGGCGGCCTTACCTTACCGGAAACCTTATCTCCATTCCGCAAATCGAATCTGCGGATTTGGGATGCGGAAATATAAATATCCTCCGAGCTTGGAGAATAATTGATTGGCCGCAAGAAACCGAAACCCTCTGAAGGGATGATCTCAAGGACGCCCTCCATGAATAGAAGACCATCCTGCTCGGCCTGCGCTTTCAGGATAGCGAAAATAAGTTCCTTCTTTGAAAGTTTGCTGTAATAGGAAACTTTATATTCACGAGCGTGCTCATAGAGATCCTTTAGTTTCATGTTTTCTAAATTAGAAATAGTTAAATTCATTATGACACCACACTTTTATTAATTAAACGTTTTCACCCATACAAAAAAAGAAATGGTTTGTTAGATGGAAGAAAAACCGCAATCCATGTACCCGACCAGAGTTTTCTTAGAAAGGATGATACATTTTCACATGTAAAGAAGAAAATTATTTGAAGGCTTCTTGAAGTTTGGAGTGAAAGGGCAGATATTATATATAGTGAACATTAATAGTAGACCAAGCTTTATTTTACTTTTTTTATTTTAATTATTCAACTTAAATTTTTTTAAAGAGAAAGCGAGCGATGAAACCGCTCGCTTTTTTTCGTTGGTGAATTTTCAAAACGCAATCAGTCAATCAAACCATTCGGTTTAATTTTCAGGCTGTGACGTCCATCAATGAAACGAACGGTTCCTGATTTTGCGCGCATGACCACGGATTGCGTCTCGCCGTAGTGCCCTTTGAATTGAACACCACGCAATAGTTCGCCATCCGTCACACCTGTTGCAGCAAAAATGGCATCATCTCCGCGAACGAGGTCTTCCATTTTAAGGACCCTTCCTAAATCAAGGCCCATTTTGCCACAGCGCTCCACTTCTTCTTCACTTTGCGGAAGGAGCTTGCCTTGGATTTCCCCGCCCAGGCATTTCAAAGCAACTGCGGCAATGACCCCCTCGGGTGCTCCGCCTGATCCGAATAGGATATCAACACCAGTGAGATCGAAGGCCGTATTGATGGCACCTGCTACATCTCCATCGTTGATCAATTTAATTCGTGCTCCCGCCTCACGAAGCTCGTGAATGATCTTCGAATGACGATCACGATTCAATACTGTTGCCACTACATCTTGGATATCTTTATTCTTTGCCTTTGCCACAGCCTTAAGGTTGTCCAATATGGAAGCATTGATATCTATCTGGCCAACAGCCTCAGGTCCAACGGCTATTTTATCCATATACATATCGGGTGCATGAAGCAAGTTCCCCTTATCCGCTATTGCCAATACAGCCAATGCATTCCAGCCGCCCGATGCGACGATATTCGTGCCTTCTAAAGGATCGACCGCAACATCGACCAGCGGCCCGAGACCGGTACCAAGCTTTTCGCCAATATAAAGCATTGGCGCTTCATCCATTTCCCCTTCACCGATTACAACCGTCCCTTGCATGGGAATCGTATTGAAAACATCGCGCATGGCAGTTGTTGCAGCATCATCCGCTTCGTCCTTCTTTCCTCTTCCCATCCAACGTGCAGAATTCAAAGCGGCCGCTTCCGTTACGCGAACAAGCTCCATCGATAAACTTCTTTCCATTTCCGGTTCCCCCTCATGTACACTAGCATGATTTATTTATATATTAGTATAACACATTATATCATATATAGTAACACAGTGGGGCAACAAGAAAAGGGATCAGCTTTTAAGCTGCTCCACTTCTTCTTGTGTCATTTCTTCACGCCAAATCGTTGCACCTAAACCAGAAAGCTTCTCCACAAGATGGCTATATCCACGATCTATATGCTCAAGGCCCGTCACCTCTGTAATCCCTTCAGCCATCAATCCTGCAATGACCAACGCGGCTCCGGCACGCAAATCACTCGCCTTCACTTTTGCACCATGAAGTTGGACAGGACCATCGACGATGCCTGCTCTGCCTTCGACCTTAATCTTCGCATTCATGCGTCGCAATTCATCAATATGCTTGAAGCGCGCACCATAAATCGTGTCGGTCACCATGCTGGAGCCGCACGCTTTTGTCAACAGTGACGTGAAAGGCTGCTGAAGATCCGTTGGAAACCCAGGATACACAAGCGTCTTAATATCAACCGATTTATATTTTTCACCAGGCGAGACGAATATCTGGTCATCACCTGCTTCAATATTGATGCCCATCTCCCTCATTTTGGCAGTCAACGACTCCAAATGCTGGGGAATGACATTATCGATCAAGATGCCTTCACCGACAGCGGCTGCCAAGATCATGAAAGTCCCCGCTTCAATCCGGTCTGGTATGATGGTATGTCTGCAGCCATGCAGCCTATCGACACCGTCAATGCGGATGATATCCGTTCCCGCACCCTTGATTTTCGCACCCATATTCGTCAAAAGGGTGACAACATCAATGATCTCAGGTTCTTTCGCAGCATTTTCGATCACGGTACGGCCTTTGGCCAATACGGCCGCAAGCATGATATTGATGGTTGCCCCGACACTGACGACATCCAGATAGATGCGTGCGCCCCGCAACTCGTCGGCCCTTAGGTAAATGGCTCCCTGTTCATTCGTCACTTGGGCGCCAAGTGCTTCAAAACCCTTTATGTGCTGATCTATCGGACGAGGGCCCAAATGACACCCGCCAGGCAAACCGATCACTGCCTTTTTGAATTTACCAAGCATTGCACCCATTAAATAATAAGAAGCACGTAGCTTCTTCACTCTTCCATTGGGAAGAGGCATTGAAATCATCCTGCTTGGATCCACAGTCATTTCGCCATCATCAAAGGAAACCTCGCCGCCAATTTCCTCCATTAACGCTTTTAGCATCTGTACATCCGAAATATCGGGCAAGCCTTCGATCGTTACAGGAGAGTCCGCTAAAATCGTTGCAGGTATAAGGGCGACAGCACTATTTTTTGCTCCGCTGACACGAATGCTCCCCTTTAAAGGATAGCCACCGGCAATTTTAAGTTTTTCCATAATATACTCCCTTCCACGCTAAGCACTTAGAAGCCACTTTAAAAAGTAATATTTTTCCACAAGAAAATTGCATAATCCGACAGCATTTACTATCTAGTTTCTTAGTTTACACAAAAGCAGAAAAAACATGTAAAAAAAGGTAAAAAATTTCTAATTTATGTTATTTATCATTCGACCAATGCAATCTACAGCGACTTAGCGGTAAGGCATTATGCTTCTAAACGTGAATTCCAATCCTTCAAGAACGCTTCAATTCCTTTGTCAGTCAATGGGTGGTGGAATAATTGCATTAATACTTTATAAGGAATCGTTGCAATATGAGCCCCTTTAAGAGCGGCATCCGTAATATGCATCGGGTGGCGGATGGAAGCGGCAATGATTTCCGCCTTGATATCATGGATCGCGAAAATGTCAGCAATGTCCGAAATTAAATGCAAGCCATTTTGACCGATATCATCCAAACGCCCTAAAAATGGAGATACATAAGTAGCTCCTGCCCTTGCTGCCAATAATGCTTGGTTGGCACTGAAAATAAGGGTCACGTTCGTTTTGACTCCTTGCTTTGTAAGGGCGGCAACAGCCTTTAATCCATCTGGAGTCATTGGCACTTTGATCGTGATATTAGGCGCAATCGCAACAAGTTCCTTCGCTTCAGCCATCATTCCTTCAAAATCGAGTGCAATGACTTCCGCAGAAACGGAATCCTTGACAAGGCTGGTAATTTCCCTTAAACGGTCATGAAAAGAAACGCCCTTTTCTCTTGCAACAAGGGACGGGTTAGTCGTTACTCCTGCTAATACGCCAAGTTCATGCGCTTGTTTGATTTCTTCCATGTTTGCTGTATCTATAAAGAATTTCATAAAATACCCTCCGTATGTAATCTTATTTTTCTTTCTCCATTACCCCTTGAATTCTAATTGTTCAAAAAATAGCATCGGCATTTACCTTAATTTTAAAGAAACCATTGGGGGAAAGTTCCCACCAATGGAGTTATGGCCTGCATCAGCCTGCACTTAAGGGCTTGGGACCCTGGACCGATGTTGTATTATGCTTTACCGTTTGAACCGAACTCACGGATTTTGCCAACGACCGTTTCTTTGATCGCTTCACGGCCAGGTACCAAGAATTTACGTGGATCGTAAACTTCCGCATCGCTATTCAGGATCTCACGTACAGCTTTCGTGAATACAATTTGATTTTCCGTATTCACGTTAATTTTTGATGTTCCAAGCGAAATCGCTTTTTGGATGTCTTTCGTCGGGATGCCTGTCCCGCCATGAAGAACTAATGGCTTGTTCGTTAAATCACGTACTTCTTCCATTTCTTTATAGCCAAGGTTCGGTTCACCTTTGTATGGTCCATGAACAGATCCCAATGCTGGTG
The DNA here is from genome assembly GCF_001645685.2 of Peribacillus muralis. Lineage (NCBI taxonomy): Bacteria > Bacillati > Bacillota > Bacilli > Caryophanales > Bacillaceae > Peribacillus > Peribacillus muralis. The sequence continues at coordinate 4,729,079 of NZ_CP017080.1, forward strand.
CGAAGCAGTCAACATTCGTTTCTTTGACTAATTGTTCACATTCCTGAGGGTCTGCATATACAACGCCATCAGCAATTATATCATCTTCTTGTCCGCCGACCGTACCCACTTCCGCTTCAACGGATACATTGCGTGCATGGGCGAATTCAACAACCTTCTTCGTCGTTTCGATGTTCTCCTCAATCGGATGATGAGAAGCATCAATCATTACTGAAGTGAATCCAGCTTCGATCGCTTCTTTACATTTATCATAACTTGAACCATGGTCAAGGTGAATGGCCACAGGAACGGTAATTTTCATGTCTTCCAACAAACCTTGAACCATCATGACAGTCGTTTTGAAACCACCCATATGACGGGCAGCCCCTTCGGAAACGCCTAGGATGACTGGGGATTTTTCTTGTTCCGCAGCAGCTAGAATAGCTTGGGTCCACTCCAGGTTATTGATGTTGAATTGACCTACTGCATACTTTTCATCAAGAGCTTTATTAAGCATATCTTTCATAGAAACTAAAGGCATTTGATTTCCTCCTACTAGTGGGTGTGATTATCTTAAAGTTATTTCTTTCTAGATATTCCCTAAAATCAACGTAGCATACGCTCATCAATCAGAATATCTCTCCTCTTGTAGCATATCAATACATCAAAAAAACAGCAACAAATACACTATATCCAACGTTAAAATTTATTCCAAAAAAATGCGGCACATCTAAAAAAAAGATGGCCGCGGCAATTCTATAGCCAATAGTGTTAACCATTCATGACCATTAATTTGACTGAATCGGGAAGTATTCACGAACGGCTTTTCTAATATCATCAATATCGAAAGGCTTAGCAAAATGGGTCATTGCCCCTAAATCCTTCGCTTCTTGGATCATATCAAGCTCGCCATAAGCGGTCATGATTATGACCCGGATATCAGGATCGACCACCTTCATCCGTTTCAGGATTTCTATACCATCCATCCCGGGAATCTTCATATCGAGCAACACAAGATCCGGTGAATGATTATTCAGTACTTCCAGGGCTTGAATTCCATTTGCAGCTTGAAATGTATCATACCCTTCTTTATGTAAAACCTCGTTCAATAAAATACGGATCCCGAATTGATCATCAACTATCAATATTTTCCCTGACATTTTATCACCTCTTCTCTACATGATATAAAAATATCAGCCTAATCGGCATATTGCCCATACATGTATTTACTTTCACATTTTCACAAACTTGAATTCTATGTTCCTATTCGATAATTGTAACAAAATTCCTGCCCGATGGCTAAAATGAATTTATATTTTTTTGGTTTTTTTGACCCATTTAGTCAAACAAAACAATACGATCTAAATTCCTGAAGCCTGTCAATGCACAGGAAAGTCCTTTATAATAAAGGGACTATTTTTTAAAAAGGAGTCCCTGATCATGTTAAAAATTTTCTCGACACAACTAAGCGGTATATTCAAAAAAATGATGGACAATGAAGCCTTTGGAATGGAGGATGCCGGGCGCCTGCTGGCACAGGCCGCTGTTGGGGATGGCTCCATCTTCATACAAGGTTTTGGTGAAATGCAAGGTGTCACCTCCGAAGCCTTGGACGGGGCAGAGCCCTTTCCGAAAGCAAAAAGATATGAACACGGCGAAACTATTTCAAGAGAAGATCGATTTCTTATATTCACCAGGTATTCGGATGATCACGAAGCATTGAAGCTTGCACATGCACTTAGGGAAGAAGATATACCCTTTGTCGCAATATCAACCTCCGTATCGTCCAATGAAGAATCTCTCATGGAGCTGGCTGACGTACATATCGATTTACGGATCCACCGGGGATTGATTCCTGATGAAACCGGAAACCGCTTCGGCTACCCCACCCTCATTGCCGCCCTTTTTGCCTATTATGGAATTAAATTCACTCTTGAGGAAATTATACAAGAATATCAAAATGAAGAAGATTAATCTTATTGATCTACAAAAAAGGTATCGGAATGGCCCCATCCCGATACCTTTTTTGATTTACATTGGAACAGAACCAACTAGCTCTCGAATAAACCCACTACCTGCATTGTGAGAACCGGTCCATTGTCCCGTTACTCACGATTTGGTTGCATCCAATTTACAAGGCCATTTCTCGCAATAATCCCGCTTTTCACATGCCAATTGGGGCCGTTCCTCGCACATTTCTTCCGTTACTCGCCAGTTTGGAGATTAAATCGATATAATCACCGCTTTCTTTCACCATTTTGGAGCGTTACTCGCCATTTTAACGACTTTACTCGCCAGTTTCGTGCTTTCACTCGCGAGTTGCGGTTTGCATCGAATTGAACAAAAAAACTGCAGGCAATTTCGATTATTCATCGAGTTTGCCTACAGTCTGACTTAGCCACTTGATTATTAAAGTTTCTCGCTGCGCTTTAAAGACATCCCAACAAAGTCACGGAATAGTGGCTGTGGACGGTTAGGGCGTGACGTGAATTCCGGATGGAATTGAGAAGCCACAAACCAAGGATGATCCTTCAATTCAACGATTTCAACAAGACGGCCATCTGGGCTTGTTCCGGAGAAGACGAATCCAGCCTCTTCCATCGCCTGACGGTAATGATTATTGAATTCATAACGATGACGGTGACGTTCATACACAACCTCGTCATTATACGCCTCGTAAGCCTTGGTTCCCTCGATAAGCTTACATGGGTATAAGCCAAGACGAAGTGTACCGCCCAAATCTTCTACATCCTTTTGTTCTGGAAGAAGATCGATGATTGGATCTGGAGTATCCGCTTGAATTTCAGCAGAATGAGCTTCCGGCAACCCTAATACGTTGCGCGCATATTCAATGGACGCCAATTGCATGCCCAAACAGATTCCGAAGAACGGTGTTTTTGTCGTACGGGCATATTCCGTCGCGGCAATTTTCCCTTCGATACCACGATCTCCAAAGCCGCCAGGAACAAGGATGCCATCTGCATCTTGAAGAAGTTCAGCAACATTTTCTTTCGTTACGTCTTCCGAATTGACCCAGTCGATTTCAACATCGGCATCAAATGCATAACCTGCGTGCTTAAGTGCTTCCACTACAGAAAGATAAGCATCTTGCAGTTCAACATATTTTCCGACAAGAGCGATTTTCGTTTTTTTCGATAAAGACGTAACCTTTTTGACTAGTTCCTTCCAATCTTCCATATCCGCCTCGGCGCAGTCCAATTTCAAGTGGTCACAAACGATTTGGTCCATATTTTGTGCTTGAAGGGCAAGAGGGATGGAGTAAAGCGTATCTGCATCAAGGCATTCGATAACCGATTTTTTATCGATATCGCAGAATAAAGCAATTTTATCCTTCATATCTTGTGAGATCGGGCTTTCTGTACGTGCAACGATGATATTCGGCTGAATGCCAAGGCTGCGCAATTCCTTCACACTATGCTGAGTCGGTTTCGTTTTCATTTCACCAGCAGCTTTAATATAAGGAACGAGTGTACAGTGGATATACATAACATTATTGATTCCGATATCACTCTTGATTTGACGGATCGCTTCAAGGAATGGAAGGGATTCGATATCCCCTACAGTACCGCCAATTTCAGTAATGACGATATCCGCATTCGTTTCATTGCCTGAACGGAAAACCCGCTCCTTGATTTCATTCGTAATGTGGGGAATGACTTGAACCGTTCCACCCAAATAGTCGCCGCGGCGTTCTTTTCTAAGGACGGTCGAATATATTTTCCCTGTAGTCACATTGCTGTGCTTACCAAGGTTGATATCGATGAACCGCTCATAATGGCCCAGGTCCAAATCCGTCTCCGCACCATCATCCGTAACGAACACTTCACCATGTTGATATGGACTCATCGTTCCTGGATCCAAGTTGATATAAGGGTCAAATTTTTGGATCGTAACATTCAATCCCCTATTTTTTAAAAGTCGTCCCAACGAAGCGGCCGTTATCCCTTTTCCTAAGGAAGAAACTACTCCACCTGTCACAAAAATATATTTTGTCATCTCATATCCTCCTACTAGAATGTTTTCTTCATCAATACGCCGCCTTTCCGGCGGTTAAAAACCAAAAGACGCAGAGCGGTATGCCATTAATCACTTAAGATCTTCAGTGAGAGTCATGCTTGATGCATGAACAAGGATAAACTTCCGCAAAATGACAGCAAAACATAAATATGTTCTCTGTAGTTTTTACAATTCTACGAGAAATCATTTTTAAAAATAAAAAAATGATGTCATTTATACATTCCATCATTAAAAACAAAAACGCTCCTCTTACAATAAAAGTAAGGGAGCGATATAATTTAATCATTGTGTCCTTTTTTAAGGAGCCCAAAAATGATTCTACAAATTTCGCCTTAAAAAGTCAAGGGCGATTATTTATTTTTCATTCTCTTCATCCAGCTCATCTTCATCTTCATCTTCGTCCTCATCATCTTCCAGGACGAATGATTCATCTTCAATTATTTCTTCTTCGAGATCGTCATCATCATCCACGTCATCGTCCAATAGCACTTCGTCGATAACTGGAGAACCTAGGATATCATCGTCATCCTCATCCTCATCCTCGTCCAGATCATCAACATCTTCATCGAAATCAAGATCTTCATCATCAAGTTCGTCGAAATCATCGATGACGACAGCAGCCTTTTTCGCTTTCTTTTTCTTTTTCGGTTTTACGACATGGACCACTTCTTCTTCGATTTGATCAACCGGGTACCAAGTTTTCAATCCCCAACGGTTGTCCCCAAGTGAAGTGAAACGGCCATCAACATTTAAATCGGTATAGAATTGGGCAATCTTTTTTGCCACTTCCGCTTTTGATAAATGATGCAGCGAAGCCAGTTCACTGATTAGGTCTTTGAATGGAATCGGTTCATTTCTTTCCACTAACAAATCATATGCCATCTCTATTAAGGACATTTCCAATAATTGCTCTTTTGAGTATTGTTTTAAACTCAAATTCCGCACTTCCCTTCTCTATTCAAACACTGGATTCGGTGTTTTTTCACATAAAAAAATAATCTAAAACAGTATTTCGATAAAATAACGACAATTCCTGCTAGACATATACTCCATTATAAACAATCCAAATGGGTTTATGCTAGTTCTATCTGATACTTTCACAGATTTACCTTAACGCGTATGTTACCTGGAGTGCTTGACCATTTACTTTCTTTCTTGGTTTTTTGACGATAAGCTGCCGTAAAGAAAGCAACGGCCATGATGGAAAAGGAGATTGCACCCAATTGATGCTCATACAGCTCAAATAAAGGAATGATGGCAAAAAAGGAACCAAGTATTCAACCGAGCAGCTTAAGATTCATTGTTTCAACTCCGTGGGCTGATTCATCATTTTTGCCCCTTTTCCTGATAATTATAAGGGGAAATTCAATTTTTGCCAAAAAAAGGGGCGTAGCCATTCAGAAAAAGGGACCCCTTCAGTCCGGAGTCCCATTTGCATTTCCTACATATTTCTGCGGTATTGCCCTCCTACATCATAAAGGGCACGGGTTATCTGGCCAAGACTGGCCACTTTCACGCAATTCATGAGCTCGGCAAAAATATTGTCACCATTCATGGCAGCGGCTTTCAGCCTGGTTAGCGCTTCATCAGTGAACTGGTTATTTCTTTCCTGAAATGCTTGCAAGTTCGTGATCTGCCCTTCTTTTTCTTCCTTCGTTGCACGGGCAATTTCCATGCTGTTCACGGCATCTTCAGAGGGTGGGTTTGGATTCAAGTACGTATTGACCCCGATGATCGGCAATTCTCCCGTATGCTTCTTCATTTCATAATGCATGGATTCATCCTGGATCTTGCCGCGCTGATACTGCGTCTCCATTGCTCCAAGAACGCCGCCTCGATCATTGATGCGATCGAACTCCTGAAGAACGGCCTCTTCAACCATATCCGTCAATTCCTCGACAATGAAGGACCCGGAAATCGGATTTTCATTTTTTGAAAGTCCATGCTCCTTCGTGATGATCATTTGAATCGCCATGGCACGACGTACAGATTCTTCGGTAGGCGTAGTAATGGCTTCATCATAAGCATTCGTATGCAGGGAGTTACAATTGTCCTGCAAGGCCATCAACGCTTGAAGTGTCGTTCTGATATCATTAAAGTCGATTTCTTGGGCATGAAGGGAGCGGCCTGACGTTTGGATGTGGTATTTCAGCTTCTGGCTGCGGTCATTCGCACCATATTTATCTCGCATGACCGTCGCCCAAATCCTTCTTGCCACTCTCCCGATGACCGTATATTCCGGGTCAAGCCCATTTGAAAAGAAAAACGACAAATTAGGGGCAAAATCATCGATGTTCATTCCGCGGCTCAAATAATATTCAATGTAAGTAAAGCCATTCGCCAAAGTGAAGGCCAGCTGTGAAATCGGATTCGCTCCAGCTTCGGCAATGTGGTAACCCGATATGGATACAGAATAGTAATTCCTGACTTTATGATCGATGAAATAAGCTTGGATATCTCCCATCAACCGTAAAGCGAATTCCGTAGAAAAGATGCATGTATTTTGACCTTGGTCCTCTTTCAGAATGTCCGCTTGAACTGTTCCGCGTACCGTTTGCAAGGTGAACCCCTGTACTTCCTGCGCTTCCAACTCCGTAAGGGGGCGGCCGACCTCTTCCATTTTCCGCTGTATCTGCTGATCGACTGCCGTGTTCATGAACATGGCCAAAATGATCGGTGCCGGTCCATTGATGGTCATGGATACGGATGTCGATGGGTGGCAAAGATCAAAACCTGCATATAATTTTTTCATGTCATCGAGCGTACAAATGCTAACGCCGCTTTCCCCTACCTTGCCATAAATATCCGGACGATGATCTGGATCCTCGCCATATAATGTTACGGAATCGAAAGCCGTACTAAGCCGTTTGGCCTGATCATCTTTAGATAAATAATGAAAACGGCGGTTGGTCCGGTCCGGCGATCCTTCACCCGCGAATTGCCGTTTTGGATCTTCCCCTTCACGTTTGAATGGGAACACCCCAGCTGTATACGGGAAAAAGCCCGGAACATTTTCACGGGATAGCCATCCTAAAACCTCACCATAATCGACATATTTAGGCAAGGAAACTCTCGGAATCATTAAACCTGATAAGCTTTTCGTTTTAAGCTTCGTGACGATTTCCTTATCCCTGATTCTTGTGACAAACTGCTCCCCTGCATATTTTTCTTTTAAATCGCTCCATCCTGAAAGCGATTTTTTCGATTCAGGGGATAGCTTGGCGGCCGTTTCCTTTTTCAACTCTTCCAAAGACCCCAGGATTTCTTTGTTATTATCATTTTCCTTCACCGCATCAATCGCACCTTCAAGCTGAAAAAGCCTGCGGGCGATACGCACTTGCTCCTCCGAGCGTTTATGATACGTTCTGACCGTATCACTTATCTCCCGCAAGTAATAACGGCGATCATTCGGAATGATGACATTTTGCTTGTAAACATCCGCTTCCTTCGAAAAGGCAGTGCTCCAACCCGTCCCTGCTTTTTCATGAAGTTTTTCTATCAAGGCAGCGAATACTGCATTTGTCCCAGGGTCATTGAATTGGGAGGCGATCGTGCCATAAACCGGCATTTCCGATGGATCTTGATCGAAAAGCATCCGGCTTCGTTGATATTGTTTTTGCACCTGATTTTTAGCATCCTCGGAGCCTTTGCGCTCATATTTGTTAATGACGATCAAGTCTGCATAATCGATCATATCGATTTTTTCAAGCTGGGATGGTGCACCGAACTCACTCGTCATCACATACATGGAAACATCACAAATCTCGGCAACCTCTGCATCACCTTGGCCAATACCGCTCGTTTCGACGATGATCAGATCGAAGCCAGCTGCCTTCACGACCGAGATGGCATCTTTGATCGCCAGGGACAGCTCACTTTTTGAATGACGAGTGGCCAGGCTCCGCATATAGACACGCTCTGAAAAAATGGCGTTCATCCTGATCCTGTCGCCCAGCAAGGCACCACCCGTCTTTTGTTTTGTCGGATCGACGGATAAGATGGCCACTTTCTTTTCCTTGATTTCATTAAGGAAACGCCTGATCAATTCATCGGTCAGTGAACTTTTACCCGCGCCCCCCGTGCCTGTAATTCCAAGAACAGGCACCTTCCTTTCGGATGTCTTGATTTGCTCGAATAGACTTTCCACCGCTGCGGCTGATTCAGCTGAAGCCTCCAGCCTGCCTTCAGCAAAGGTGATATATTGGGCAATCGCATTCGTATCGCCCGCAATCAGTTCATCCAAACGTTCCTGCAAAGACGGTTTGACAGTGGAGAAGTCACATTCCTCCATCAATACATTTATCATGCCCTGAAGGCCATATTCCCGCCCTTCATCAGGGGAAAAAATACGGGCAATCCCATAATCATGCAGCTCCTTGATTTCCCTTGGAATGATGACACCGCCTCCTCCGGCAAAAATCCGAATATGCTCGGCCCCCCTTTCCTTCAAAAGGTCATACATATATTTAAAATATTCTACATGTCCTCCTTGGTATGACGACATGGCAATGCCTTGAACGTCTTCCTGGATGGCTGCATTCACGATCTCCTCAACGGAGCGATTATGTCCTAGATGAATGACCTCCGCCCCGCTCGACTGCAGGATCCTCCTCATGATGTTGATCGATGCATCATGGCCATCGAATAAACTCGAAGCTGTCACGAATCTGATATGGTTTTTCGGTTTATACACATCAACTGTACTCATATTGCTCCCCCTTATTGAAACGACTTGATATCAGCACCTTTTTGAAATGATACATTTTGAATCAATAATTGCGTCTGCACATCGATGTACTCCTGAAGCGTATATTCCTTATGCAAGGCCCACCTTCTAAAACTCCACATCTGTCCCTGGACAAAGATGTTATGGGATAGAAGGCTGATTTGTTTTTCCGTCAGCAATAGTTCCCCGTTCTCAACACATTTCGTTATGACTCTTTCGAACATGCCCACCATTCGGATTTCTTTGTTCAGCACGTAAGGCAGGGCATCCTTCGTCAATGCCTTCACCTCTTGATACATCACCAGCACTTCGTCCTGCATGTCATCCATCACCTTATAAAAATAGGCGATCGTCATCTTCAAACTATCAAGTGTTCCATCACTCTGATCGATTTCTTTTTGAAGCTTTTCCTGAACTTCATCATAAATGAAGTCACAAACGAGATATAAGATATCTTCCTTTGTTCGGATATACTCGTATAACGTGCCAATACTAAAGCCCGACGCTTTGGCAATTTCCCTGGTAGTCGTCCGATGGAATCCCTTTTCCTTAAAAAGAGTCACCGCTCCTTTGATCATTTGGGTACGCCTTTTTTCAACCAGCCGCTCATCCTTTACCGACGCAAGAACTTCTCTTTTATCTATTTTCAATTTTCAAACCCCTTTTAGAAAGCGCATCATTTACTCAATAAAGACATTCTCCCGAAATTGAAAAGGGCATTCCGGCAAGGCGGTGCCTCAAGCGGAAAACCTCATTTTCAACTCTATTTCGTAACCATCCTTGAAATGACCAGCTTCTGGATTTCCTGTGTTCCTTCGTAAATTTGGGTTATTTTCGCATCGCGCATATATCGTTCTACAGGGTAATCCTTCGTATAGCCATACCCCCCAAAAACCTGTACGGCTTCCGTCGTTACTTTCATGGCTGTATCACCAGCGAATAGTTTCGACATGGCCGACTCTTTTCCATATGGTAGACCAGCGGATTCCAACCAGGCAGCCTGGTAGGTTAATAGCCTTGATGCTTCAACACCTGTTGCCATATCAGCCAATTTAAACCCTATTCCTTGCTGTGCAGAAATGGGTTTGCCGAATTGGACGCGCTCTTTTGCATAATTGACCGAGGCATCCAATGCACCCTGGGCAATGCCTACAGCTTGTGCGGCTATTCCGTTACGGCCGCCATCAAGCGTCATCATCGCAATTTTAAAGCCCTCCCCTTCCTTGCCAAGCAGGTTTTCCTTCGGCACCCGGCATTCATCAAAGATGATTTCCGTCGTCGGTGATGAACGGATTCCAAGCTTCTTCTCTTTTTTTCCTACACTGAAACCCGGAAAATCACTTTCAATGATGAAAGCACTCGTTCCTTTTTGTTTCGATTCGGGATCTGTCAAAGCAAAAACAACATAGGTATCGGCAATTCCGCCGTTCGTAATGAAAATTTTCGAGCCGTTAATGATGTATTCATCACCAACAAGCTTAGCAGTCGTTCTCATGCCTCCTGCATCGGAGCCTGAACTAGGCTCGGTCAGGCCATATGCGCCGATTTTTTCACCCTGTGCCATCGGTCGGAGATATTTTTGCTTTTGTTCCTCGGATCCGAATTTATAGATTGGCCAGCCTGCAAGAGAAGTATGGGCCGATAACGTAACCCCAGTGGAGGCACAGACACGGGACAGTTCTTCGATCGCTATGCAATACGCCAAGTAATCGCTCCCGATTCCACCGTATTCCTCTGGCCACGGAATCCCCGTCAAACCTAGTTCGGCCATTTTATCAAAGATCTCACGGTCGAATCGTTCCTCTTCATCCCTCTCCGCAGCTGTAGGAGCCACTTCATTCTGGGCAAAATCGCGCACCATTTTCCTGATCATTTCATGTTCTTCGGTTAGTTTGAACTGCATGATAATCTTCCCCTGCCTTTTTCCTTGTATTTAAAGATTTTTATTGATGACCATCCTTTGTATTTCACTGGTGCCTTCATAAATTTCCGTTACCTTTGCATCCCTGAAGTAGCGTTCGACCGGATATTCCGTCGTATAGCCATAACCCCCGAATACTTGGACGGCTTCTATCGCCACATCGACAGCGGTCCTCGAAGCGAATAGCTTAGCCATCGCTGCCTCCTTACCGCACTTCAAGCCCTCTGAGCGTAAAAACGCTGCCCGGTAGACAAGCAGTCTTGAAGCTTCTATGCCTGTGGCCATGTCCGCCAGCTTGAAGCCAATCCCCTGCTGCAATGCTATCGGTTTGTTGAACTGCACCCTGTCTTTTGCATATTGGACGGCATGCTCCATGGCACCCTCAGCGATTCCCAGCGCTTGGGACGCAATCCCGATCCTCCCGGCATCCAGGTTGGCCATCGCGATCTTGAAGCCTTCACCTTCCTTGCCAAGCAGATTGCCCTCGGGCACTTTCAAATCCTCGAAGGTCACCTGCACGGTGCTCGAGCCATGAAGCCCCATTTTCCGTTCATCTTTACCGATGATCAAGCCCGGGGTCCCCTTTTCCACGATGAAAGCGGAGATTCCCTTGCTTCCGGCCTGGGGATCGGTTGAGGCAAAGACAATGAACACATCCGCTTCACCGCCATTTGTGATGAATACTTTGGACCCATTTATTCGATATAACCCATCTTCCTTTACGGCCTTCGATTTCAAACTCGCAGCATCGGAGCCGGAGCTTTGCTCGGTCAAACAAAAGGCACCTAAATATTGTCCTGCTGATAACTTAGGCACATACTTTCGCTTTTGCTCCTCGGTCCCAAAATAAACGATTGGATTCGTTCCAACAGAAGTATGAACGGATAGTATGACACCGAGGGTTGGACTTACTTTGGATATCTCGTTGATGGCGATGATATAGGACATGAAGTCCATTCCCGCACCACCGTATTGTTCTGGAATCGGAATTCCCATCAAGCCAAGCTCGCCCATTTTTTGCAGGATCGCTTTTGGAAACATGCCTTTTTCCATGGCTTCAATATGTGGGGCAATTTCATTCTTCGCAAAATCGCTTACCATCTTCCGCATCATTTCCTGTTCTTCTGTAAACTTGAAATCCATTCCTTCATTCCTCCCTAGCTGCAGATGCTTTCAATGCTTAGTCATATTCGTAAAAGCCACGACCTGTTTTCTTGCCCAGCCACCCAGCTTTTACATATTTCCTTAACAGCGGACACGGTCTGTATTTATCGTCGCCAAGCCCCTGGTGAAGGGTTTCCATAATGTATAGGCATGTGTCGAGTCCAATGAAGTCAGCTAGTGTAAGCGGCCCCATCGGATGATTCATCCCCAGCTTCATCACATCATCAATCGCCTCTTTAGTGGCAACTCCCTCATATAGCGTATAGATGGCCTCGTTGATCATCGGCATCAAAATCCGATTTGCTACAAAACCGGGAAAATCATTCACTTCCACCGGGACCTTGTTCAAGGATAGAGCCATCTTTTCCACCTTTTGATAAACCTCATCGGCTGTAGCCAGACCGCGGATGACCTCCACAAGCTTCATCACTGGAACCGGGTTCATGAAATGCATGCCGATTACATTGGCAGGCCTTTTCGTGCTAGCTGCTATTTCGGTAATCGGAAGTGAAGAAGTATTGGTTGCAAGAATGGCATGTTGTGGAGCGATTTGATCCAGCTCAGCGAAAATCTTCGTTTTTATTTCCATATTTTCCACCGCAGCTTCAATCACCAAATCCACCTTGGCTGCATTTTGCAAATCCGTGGATGACGTCAGCCGGGAAAGGGCTGCATCTTTATCCTCCAACTTCATTTTCCCCTTCTCAACCTGTCGCGAAAGGTTTTTGGCAATTGTCCCTAAGCCTTTTTCCACAAATTCAGCTCGTAGATCATGCAAGAGAACCTCATAGCCCCCCATTGCGCATACCTGGGCGATGCCAGCCCCCATCTGTCCCGCACCGATGACCATCACTTTTTGAATGTTCATGAAAACCCTCCTCATTTATCGATCAAACGATCATCTTTGCTTAGGCACCTCGATTAAGATTGCATCTCCCTGGCCGCCTCCACTACATATTGCCGCAATGCCTAATCCACCGCCACGGCGTTTCAACTCATGCATGAGCGTGATGATGATCCGGGCTCCGCTTGCACCGATCGGGTGACCCAAGGCAACTGCACCTCCGTTGACATTCACCTTTTCCGCCTCGATGCCGGCAATCTTTCCACTGGCCAGTGCTACAGCTGCAAATGCTTCATTCACTTCGAATAAATCGATGTCTTCCACAGACTTGCCTGCCTTCTTCAAGATTTCATTTATGACCAAGCCTGGTGTTTTCGGGAAGTCCTTCGCTTCCACGGCAACCTCGGCATGAGCCAAAATATAGGCAAATGGCGATTTCCCTTCTTTTTCGGCACGTTCCTCGCTCATCAATACGAGAGCGCCCGCCCCATCATTGACTCCTGGTGCATTTCCTGCCGTTATCGTACCCTCGTTATTAAAAGCGGGACCTAATTTGGCCAATTTCCCGGCAGATGTATCTTTTCTTGGTCCTTCATCATGTTCGATCGTAATCGGGTCCCCTTTTCTGACCGGAACCTGTACGGCAATGATTTCTTCTGCAAGTATGCCTTCATCGATTGCTTTAAGCGCTTTTTGATGGCTATCGTAAGCCCAGCTATCTTGTTCCTCACGGGTTATTTCAAGATCCTCTGCAGTACTGTTTCCGTAAGTGCCCATATGTACCCCTGTGAAACTGCAGCTAAGTCCATCGGATATCATCGTATCCTTCATCTGGGCATCACCCATCCTTAAGCCCCAGCGTGCCTTTGGAAGAATGTAAGGTGCATTGCTCATTGACTCCATTCCCCCGGCCACAATGATTTCCTCATCACCCAACCGAATGATCTGATCGGCCATTGTGACACTGCGAAGCCCTGATGCACATACTTTATTAATCGTTTCCGTTTTCACTTCCCAGGGGATTCCGGCATGTCGTGCTGCCTGACGTGAAGGGATTTGCCCTTGACCTGCCTGAAGCACATTCCCCATGATGACCTCATCGACCTGGCCGCCCTCAATTCCAGCCCGTTCCAGAGCTTCCTTGATCGCCATTCCACCAAGCTGTGAAGCCGTAAAACCGCTAAGGCCTCCGCCAAATTTACCAAAGGGTGTTCTCACACCACTGATTATCACTGTTTTTGCCATCATTATTTCCTCCCTTGAGTAAATTGATTGAACGCTCGCTCAATATAAGGTTAAAAAAAGATTTTTGTAAGCGCTTTATATCTATCTTACATAATTTTAGCAATAATTTAAATATTTAAATAAAAAAATCGCCTGCTTCCATAAAGCGATCATATAAGAAGCAGGCAATCATATTTTGATTAAGATGCGATTGGATTGTTTTCACCGATGATCGCTTTTTCGAGAAGCTCGGCTACATCATACGTTTTAACGTTTTCCTCGACTTCTTTTGCTTTCGTGCCATCTGATAGCATGGTCAGGCAATAAGGACATCCCGAGCTGATCACGGTTGGACTGACGGCAAGTGCTTGTTCCGTACGAGCCACATTGATGCGGTTTCCTGTTTCCTCTTCCATCCACATCAAACCGCCTCCGGCACCACAGCACATGCCTTTTTCACGGTTCCGCTCCATCTCAATCAGTTTCACGCCAGCAATCGATTGCAAGATTTCACGAGGTGGGCTATAAACCTCATTGTACCTTCCCAAGTAGCAGGAATCATGGAATGTAATCGTTTCATTCACTGGATATTGCGGTACCAGCCTTCCTTCACTGACAAGCTTGGCAAGCAGTTCCGTATGATGGTATACTTCCGCCTCCAAACCAAAATCCGGATACTCATTTTTAAAAATATTATATGCATGCGGATCGATCGTCACGATTTTCTTGATTTCGTTCTTCTGGAACTCTTCGATGTTTTTCATGGCAAGCTCCTGAAAAACAAACTCATTACCCAATCGACGAGGAGTATCGCCTGAGTTTTTCTCTTTATTTCCTAAAATTGCGAATTTGACGCCTGCTTCATTCATTAATTTGGCAAAGGAAAGGGCGATCTTCTGGCTTCTGTTATCGTAAGATCCCATTGAACCTACCCAGAATAAATATTCAAATTCTTCGTCTGCCTTTTGCAGTTCCTTCACGGTAGGAACGCTGACATCCTCCCTCAAGGTTCTCCAATCTTCTCTCTCTTTGCGGTTGAGCCCCCAAGGGTTTCCTTGACGCTCAATATTGGTCATTGCACGTTGAGCATCAGGATCAAGCCTGCCCTCGGTCAATACTAGATATCTGCGCATATCGATGATTTTGTCGACATGCTCATTCATTACCGGGCATTGATCCTCACAATTACGGCAAGTCGTGCATGCCCATAGTTCTTCTTCCGTAATGATTTCGCCAATCAGGCTCGGACTATAGCTTTCAGTTGCTGCAGCCGATTCCTGGGCTCCCTCGCCGCTGCTGGCAAGAGCGATCTTATTTCCATTTGTATTGCCGAACACAAAGGACGGCACCCATGGCTGCTTCGTTGTAACGGCTGCCCCCGTATTTGTTAAATGGTCACGCATCTTGATGATGATATCCATCGGTGACAGCATTTTACCTGTACCGGTTGCCGGACACATATTCGTACAACGTCCGCATTCCACGCAAGCATAGAGGTCGACCATCTGGTATTGCGTCAAGTCCTCGATATATTTTGCACCATAGTATTGGTTGCCTTCTTTGTCCAGGATCTCTTCCTCCAGATCAACCGGCTTCAATTTCCCTGGATTGTCAAGACGGTTCAAGAATACATTGATCGGACCGGCAATCAAGTGAGCATGCTTCGATTGCGGGATGTAAACGAGGAACGATAAGATGATCATAAGATGCATCCACCAAGCTACATAAAAAACGACAGTGGCAGCGGCTGTTCCCATCCAGCCGAATAGGAAGGCTATGCTTGATGCGACTGGCTCTGACCAGGTAGCAGCATGCTCATGCCAAATCATTCCCATTCCATTCCCCAGCAATACGGTAATCATGATGCCCGTAATGAAGATGACGACCAACCCCGCTTTGAAATCCCTTTTCAAACGGACAAGCTTTTCAACATAACGGCGATACCCAGCCCAAAGGATTGCCACAAGAACCGTGAGCGTCACGATTTCCTGGAAGAAGGTAAAGGCAGGATAAAGAGGTCCTAACGGCAAATGCCATCCTGGTCTTAAACCTTTAATGAAAAAGTCGAGTGCACCAAATTGCACCAAAATGAAGCCATAAAATAACATCGCATGGATGATCCCGCTCTTTTTATCTTTGAAGAGCTTTTTCTGTCCGAATACATAAACCCCTATTTTAACTAAACGATCTTTCACACGGTTATCGAATTCCACTTTTTTGCCAAGTTTTATATATGCTAAACGAGTTCTTATCAAATAGATAAATAAACCGGCGGCGTAAGCGGTTACAAGTAGAAATGCAATCAAGTTGATCCACAGTAAGCCATTCATTTCCATGCAGTCCTTCCCCCTCTTCGTAAATTGTAAAATGCCAGGTAGCCATTTTAATAAATAGAAAATTTGGCATTTTTCTGAAATTTGATTATCTCCATTATATAATGAATGAGCATTCAGTCAACTTTTTTCTTTATAAAATAAATTTGATTTTCCGTACCCTCTATATATAGTTCGACAATTCTGGATATTTCCCCTTCCGTAGTATAAAAAAAGCCTGTTGCCATCACTCCATTCTATGGTTACTTCCAGGTAATTAGAGCCAAACTAAATTGAAATCATATTAGGGGGAATTCTTTTGAAGATAATCACGGCGCTTGCCTCCATTTTTTTATTGATCTTCACTTGGTGCTTGATTGATCTAAAGCTGGGGCATAAGCGTCATATGAAGCAGGCAGCGAATATTAAATATCCGCATCGAAACAGCGACATGACCGTGTTCACGTCAGGTAAAATCCTGTTTGATGATTTCACGCAAGAAATCGAACGCGCCCAGGATTCCGTCCATATCCTTTTTTATATTGTGAAGAACGATCAATTCAGCAAGGACTTTTTGAAGCTGCTGCAAACGAAAGCGGAAACGGGCGTGGAGGTACGGCTTTTGGCCGACTGGGTTGGAAGCAAGAAAATATCCCGGACAACCATTCAGCAGCTCAAAAAAAGCGGCGTTCATTTCTCTTTCAGCTATAAACCGAAACTCCCCTTCCTTTTCTATACGATCCAAAAAAGGAATCATCGAAAAATCACGGTGATTGATGGGAAAATCGGTTATCTTGGAGGCTTCAATATCGGCAGGGAGTATATAAATGAAGGGGACAAGCTTAATCCTTGGCGGGATTACCACTTGAAAATGACGGGTGAAGGGGTCAAGGACCTGCAGGAAGTCTTCCTCTCGGACTGGTTCCATGATACAAACGAGGATCTTCGGAGCATGCCGAATTATTTTCCTAACTTGAAAGCCGGTTCGCTTTCCCATCAAGTTGTTGTCACGAATGGAAGTGAACTTGAACAGACCTTGATCGGCCTGATTCAGCAGGCTAAAGAAAAAATCATCATCGGGACTCCTTACTTCATTCCTAGCAAGTCCTTGTTTCAGGAATTACGGGAGGCACTCTCACGGAATGTCGCCGTAACGGTGATCGTTCCCGAAAATTCCGATCATGCCCTTGTCAAGGAGGCTTCGTTTCCTTATTTCCGGGTATTGATAAAAGAAGGTGCTGCAATCATGCAGTTCCAGAGAGGGTTCTACCATTCTAAAGTGATACTGATTGATGATACAATTTGTGATATCGGGACGGCAAACTTTGATAAACGCAGTTGTTTTTTAAATGGGGAAATCAATTGTTTGATTTATGACCGGGCATTTATAGAAGATGTTGAAAAGGAATTGGCGGTGGACGTTGCTGAATCCAAGCTACTGAACGGGGACAAGCTTTCTTCCATGAATGTTGTTCGTACAGCGAAAGAATCGCTGGCTTCCATCCTTTCTCCTTTTCTTTAACATCGTTTAAGGAGAAATTACAAAATGAAAATAAGATTTGGCTTTGTATCCAACGCAACCTGTTTATGGGAGGCTTCTCCGGCGAAGACGCTCACTTTCAAGCGATATGGCGAACTCGGCCCGGAAACGGGGATGGAACGGCTTCTGAGTGTGACGAGGCAGAACATTGAAAACACCTTAAGGGTCCTTCAATATAACACGGCTCACCAAATAGAAATCTATCGGATGTCCAGCTCCATCGTTCCTTTAGCCACGCATCCAGACGTGGAATGGGATTTCGTCACACCCTTCAAAAAGGAGTGGAAGCAGCTTGGCGAATGGGTTACCGCACATAACATGCGGGTGAGCTTTCATCCCAACCAGTTTACGCTGTTCACCAGTCCCAAACCTGGGATTACGCATAATGCCGTGAAAGATATGGAGTTCCACTATAATATGTTTGATGCAATGGGAATTGCGGACTCCTCTTTCATCAATATCCATGTCGGCGGGGCCTATGGTGATAAAGAGTCAGCTTTAGTAAGGGTCCATGACAACCTAAAGCGACTCCCGGAGCACGTCAAGGCAAGAATGACTTTTGAGAATGACGATAAAACCTATACAACATCAGAAACCCTCCGTGTATGTAAACGGGAAGGCATTCCACTTGTCTTCGATTACCACCACCATCTTGCCAACCTCTCAGATGAGCCTCTTAACGAGCTGCTCACCGAGGTGATCGCTACATGGAGCCATGCAGGAGCGGTTCCAAAAATCCATATATCTTCCCCGAAATCACCAGGTGCATTTCGCTCGCATGCCGATTATATCGATTTGGATTTCATCATGCCCCTATTCAAAGCACTTAGGGACATTGGACAGGACGTCGACTTCATGATTGAAGCCAAGATGAAGGATCGAGCCATGCTGCAGCTGATTGAAGATATATCCAAGGTCCGTGGAGTAAAAAGGGTGAGCGGTGGTTCCATAGAATGCTGATAGGCTGAAAAAAAGCGACTGTTTCTTTAGAAACAGTCGCTTTAGCTGATTACATTTTTTCTGGCGCAGAAACGCCAATTATTTCCAACGCGTTCCTTAAAGTGATTTGGACGGATTTGACCAATCCCAGCCGCGCTTGACTTCTTTCCATCTTCTCTGCATCCAGTACCTTATCTGCATTGTAGAAGCTGTGGAATGTAGAAGCTAGGTCGTAAATATAATTCGTCATGCGGTGAGGCATCCGTTTTTCGGCTGCTTCGGCAATCGCCTGCGGGAACTCGCCTAATTTCTTCAACAGCTCGACTTCTTTTTCAGTGGAAAGGGCAGAAAAATCGGTGATTCCTTCGTAGCTGACGCCTTGCTCCCCACCCTGACGCAAAATACTCGATATCCGGGCATGTGCATACTGTGCATAATAAACCGGGTTGTCATTGGATTGCGAAACGGCAAGATCCAAATCGAAGTCCATATGCGTATCGGCGCTTCTCATCGCAAAGAAATAACGTGTCGCATCAAGGCCCACTTCATCAATCAGATCACGCATCGTGACGGCCTTGCCCGTACGCTTGCTCATTTTCATCTTCTCGCCATCTTTGTACAGATGTACCAGCTGGATGATCTCCACTTCAAGCTGCTCACGTCTGTAACCTAATGCTTCGATAGCCGCTTTCATACGAGGGATATAGCCGTGGTGGTCAGCACCCCATATGTTGATCAACGTTTCGAAGCCTCGCTCCAATTTATTGCGATGGTAAGCGATATCCGGTGTCAAATAAGTGTAAGAGCCGTCTTGTTTGATGAGCACGCGGTCTTTATCATCACCCAATTCGGTTGAACGGAACCATGTTGCCCCATCTTGCTCATAGACATGGCCCCTTTCCCTTAATACATTGAGCGCTTCGTCAATTTTGCCATCTTGATAAAGGGACGTCTCGGAATACCATACATCGAATCCGACACGGAAATTGCCCAAGTCCGTTTTCAGTTTTTCCATCTCACATTTCAAGCCGTAATCACGGAAGAAATCAAACCGCTCTTTTTCATCGGCTTTTACGAATTTATCGCCATATTCTTCGGCAAGCTTTTTACCGAAGCCCTTGATATCTTCACCATGATATCCGCCCTCCGGCATTTCCTTATCAAGACCAAGCGCTTGGAAATAGCGTGCTTCTATCGAAATGGCCAAATTATTGATTTGGTTGCCTGCATCATTGATATAATATTCACGTGATACATCATAGCCTGCTTTTGAAAGGACATTACATAACGTATCGCCTACTGCTGCACCACGCGCATGACCGAGATGAAGATCACCTGTCGGATTTGCGGAAACGAATTCGACTTGGATTTTTTCACCTTTTCCAAAGTCGCTTTCCCCGTATGTTCCATCTGCTTTCAAAATGGCAGGAATCAATTCCGTCAAATATGAATTATTCATGTAGAAGTTTATGAAGCCTGGTCCAGCGATTTCAATTTTTTCAATGGAGGCTTTTGAGTTATCAAAGTTTTCAATGATCGCTTCAGCAATCATTTTTGGCGCTTTCTTAGCAATCTTCGTTAATTGCATCGCCATATTCGTTGAATAATCCCCGTGCGTCTTCTCTCTTGGCAGTTCCAATACTACATTCGGAATCTGTTCTTCTGCTGCCAAGCCGGCCTTGATGACCGCAGCTCTAATTTCTTCTTTCAGTTTTTCCTGTACCTCATTAACTATATTCATGTGCTATGCTTCCTCCTTGTAGGAAATCGTCATTTCATATTGACCGGGTTCGCTTCCCTGCATATGTAACGTATATTTAAGGACAAGTTTCCCTTGTTTGGCTTGCTCATCCCATTGATGATCGATTTTTTTCGTGGTCGTCCGCAATCCTAACCTGCCATATATACTTTCATAATGTCCATTTGTCGCTTCCTGCAAGCGAAAGAGCTGCCTCATCTTAATGGCACCATTTCTCAATAGGATCGTTTCATCTCTTTTATGCTTGATGGTCGTTTGTATTTGACCACCTTCATTTTCCTCTTTATATTGTAAATACAAATCGGCACCTTTGTACATTTTTGTACCGAAAGTGACCAGCTCATACGTTTCCGTTTCTGCGCCATGCTTGATTTTTGTTTGCAAGGTCACTCTAACGGCATGCTTATCTATATCATGAAGAGTCAACTCTACACTTCCTTCATCACGTCGTCCTTAACTTCATAAGTATAAATATTCTTCAAGGAAGTTTCAACTTGCTTCGGAAAATAAAGTGCAAGGGCGAGGAAGAAATAGCCTGGATGGTTATCCGTGATGAAGGTTTCCTGGAGGAAAGGAAAATATATCCTATATAATGGACACTTTTATAAGAGTCTATCCTCTAGGATTGTGTGCAAAATGCAAAGTACAAACTCGCGAGTAAACGGCCAGAATTGGCGAGTAACGCTTCGAAATGGTGAAAGAAAGCAGCAGTGATACGAAGAACCCGGGCTGAATCCGCGAGTAACGCAAGAAATGGACGAGTAACGGCCCCAATTGCGTGTGAAAAGCGCAATTTATACGAGAACCTGCATCAAAAGGGATGCAAAGCACAAGCTCCCGGGTAACTGGTGGTTGGGTGAGGACGATGAAACCTAAAAAAGATGCCGCCTGCAAAATACAGACGGCATCTCCTTCAATTGGCTTAGCCTTTTTGAACCCAACCTAAAATCATTTCGCGTATCAGCTTGCTTGCCGTGTTCGCTGTTTGCTCGGATGGATCATAAATCGGAGCAACTTCCACTAAATCACAGCCGACGACATTAATTTCAGATCGAGCTATCTCATGGATCGAAGCCAAAAGCTCTTTAGAAGTGATCCCGCCGCAATCCACCGTTCCTGTTCCAGGCGCATGTGCAGGGTCCAGGACATCGATGTCAATCGTCACATAGACAGGACGGCCTGCAAGTTGTGGCAATACTTCTTTCAATGGCTCCAAAACTTCGAATTTAGAGATATGCATGCCATTTTCCTTTGCCCATTGGAATTCTTCCTTCAAACCGGAACGAATCCCGAATGAGTATACATTTCCCGGGCCGATTAGCTCTGCAGATTTACGAATGATCGAGGCATGGGAAAGCGGTTCCCCCTCATAATCCTCCCGTAAATCCGTATGGGCATCCATATGGATGATGGCCATGTCGGGATACTTTTTGTACATGGCTTTGATGACAGGCCATGTAACAAGATGCTCCCCGCCCATACCCAATGGGAATTTACCGGCATCCAGCACTCCATCGACAAATTCTTCAATCATATCGATGCTGCGTTGCGGATTACCGAATGGCAAGGGAATATCTCCCGCATCATAGAATTTCACTTCTTCCAATTCACGATCCAGGTACGGGCTGTACTCCTCCAAACCAATCGAAACCTCACGGATCCTTGTTGGCCCAAAGCGGGAACCCGGACGGAAACTTACTGTCCAATCCATCGGCATGCCGTAGAGCACGGCTTCCGATTCCTCGAAATCGGGATGGCTTTTAATGAATACATTGCCTGAATAGGCTTCATCGAATCTCATGTTCCATACCTCCTTATTTCACTAAATCTTGAACGAATTTAGGCAGTACGAAAGCTGCTTGATGAAGTTCTTTTGTATAATATTTCGTTTCGATTTCGTGGAAGCGCTCTTCCGCCACTTCCAATGGATTATATTTTTTCGATCCGATCGTAAACGCCCAAAGGCCGCTCGGATACGTCGGGATATTCGCTAAGTAAAGGCTGGTAATCGGGAATATTTCTTTCACATCACGTTGTACATCACGAATTAAATCGGCTTTGAACCAAGGATTATCGGATTGTGCCACAAAAATCCCATCTTCTTTCAACGCCTTGGAAATCCCCGCATAAAAACCTTTCGTGAATAAATTGACAGCAGGTCCGACAGGTTCAGTCGAATCGACCATGATCACATCATATTCATTTTCACTTTTGGCGATGTGCATGAAGCCATCCCCCACTTGCACGTCCACACGTGGATCCTCCAGCATGCCGGCAATCTCAGGCAAGAACTTCTTCGAGTATTCGATGACTTTCCCATCGATATCAACTAGAGTGGCTTTTTTTACGCTTGGGTGTTTAAGGATCTCACGGATGACTCCTCCGTCCCCTCCGCCTACAACCAAAACGTTTTCTGGATTAGGATGAGTGAATAAAGGAACATGGGCTACCATTTCATGGTAAACGAACTCATCGCGCTGTGAAGTCATGACCATGTCATCCAGCAATAGCATATTGCCCCACTCTTCCGTTTCAATCATATCCAGCTTTTGAAACTCAGTCTGCTCCGTATGTAAAGTACGATTCACTTTCATCGTAATACCAAAATTCTCTGTTTGTTTTTCAGTAAACCAAATGCTCATTTATTAACGCTCCTTTTCCATTTCATATTATCAGTCACCTAATAGGTTCCCCAAATTCGGTATAGTCATTAGCTAGAAAAATTATAGACGAATCTAGCAGAATTGCAAGATAAATTTCCTAAATGGCTTTCTTATGTTTAAAAATTTCTTTTTTTTCCATAATAGTAATAGATACTAGATTCTTATACGATAAGAGAGGTGAAAGCAATGGAATTGATTCCAAGCGAACGATTTAAAAGGACGACTAAATACGTACGGGCCATCATTATCCTTACCACAATCGGGCTCATCATACTCTTTGTATTGCTTCTCTCTTTACTGATGTATGCAAAAATATTAGGACCGCCGCCATTGGTGGTCCCACAGTCCACTCTCTATTATAGTGCTGATGGAAATGTGATCGGAGAAACGGATAATGGCCAGAAACGCTATTGGGTCGGGATGGATGCCATTTCACCTCAGCTCATCAAAGCAACTGTAGCTGTCGAGGACCGCCAATTTTACACTCATAATGGATTTGATATAAAGCGGATCGGCGGGGCGATTCTTGCCGACATCCGAGCCATGTCCAAGGTTCAGGGTGCGAGCACGATAACCCAGCAGTATGCACGGAACTTGTTCCTCGGTCATGATAAAACGTGGTCTCGAAAGTTTAATGAAGCCTTTTATACTATACGTTTGGAAATGAACTATACCAAAAAGGAAATCCTCGAAGGTTATTTAAATACGATTTACTATGGGCATGGTGCATATGGGGCCCAGGCTGCAAGCCAGTATTACTTTGGCAAGGATGCACTGGATCTAACCCTGGCTGAGGCCAGCATGCTGGCGGGGATACCTAAAGGGCCCTCCAATTATTCACCATTGGATAACCTTGAAAAAGCAAAATCGAGGCAGAAGGTTGTCCTGCTTGCCATGAAAAACCAAAGCTACATTTCAGAAAAAAATATCACCGAAGCCCAGCAAGCCCCTCTTTCCTTAAAAGGCGAGCATGGAACGGTCACCCATAAAACCGCTCCCTATTTCCAGGATGCGGTCAAGCAGGCTTTGAAATCACAGCTTCATTTAAATGACAGGACGATCGAGCTCGGCGGCCTAAAGGTATATACCACACTCGACGAATCCCAGCAGGACGCTGCCGAAGAGGTTGTTTCCGCTACGATACCCGATTCTTCAGGCATTCAAGCCTCGATCGTGGCAATGGATCCGTCCACAGGCGAAGTCCGGGCATTGGTCGGTGGACGGAATTATGCAGAGTCACCATTCAACAGGGCTACACAGGCCGTCCGCCAGCCGGGCTCGACCATGAAGCCATTACTTTATTATGCAGCGCTGGAGAACGGTTTCACACCATCGACC
Organism: Peribacillus muralis; assembly: GCF_001645685.2. Classification (NCBI taxonomy): domain Bacteria; kingdom Bacillati; phylum Bacillota; class Bacilli; order Caryophanales; family Bacillaceae; genus Peribacillus; species Peribacillus muralis. The sequence continues at coordinate 4,753,526 of NZ_CP017080.1, forward strand.
ACATTAAAAAGCGAGACGACCACATTTTCCTTCGATGATGGTCATTCATCTTATACACCGCATAATTATAACCATCAATATGCTGACGGTGAAATCACGATGGCCCAGGCCATCGCTCTTTCGGATAACATCTTCGCCGTAAAAACACACTTGTTCCTTGGGGAGAAGACCTTGGTCGATACGGCGCATCGGTTTGGCATAACGGCGAAAATGGCTGCCGTACCATCGCTGGCACTCGGTACCTCCGGTGTGCGGGCGATAGAAATGGTCAATGCCTACAGCATTCTCGCTAACGGCGGTAAGAAGGTCAAGCCCGTTTTCATCAAAAAGGTTGAAAACCAAAAAGGGGAAGTCATTTTTGCGCAAAATAAGAAATCGGAGCAAATCCTCGACGCGGATAAAGCGTTCGTCATGACACAGATGCTCACCGGGGTTTTCGATGAAACCTTAAATGGCTATACGAAAGTTACCGGCAGCACCATCAGCTCACAGCTGACCCGCCCGTATGCCGGTAAATCCGGCTCCACCCCGACAGATAGCTGGATGATCGGATATACGCCAAAACTTGTGGCAGGAGTCTGGACTGGCTTTGACCAAGGTAAAAAAATCGAGAACCCAGCAGAAAAAAGCTATGCAAAGAAAATATGGGCGGCTTATATGGAAAAGGGCCTGCAGGGAACACCGGCCAAATCATTCAAGGAAACAAAGAACGTAATCGGGGTCAACGTGAATCCTGCCAGCGGTAAATTGGCAACAAAGGATTGCCCTGTCTCAAGATTGACTTATTATGTAAAAGGTACTGAACCGGTCGAATATTGTGCAGAGCACTTTAGAGGAGAAAAACCTACACATCTCCCAGACGAACCTGAGCAAAAAAAGACACCATGGTACAAAAAGGTACTGAAGCCTTGGCATTAACGAAAAAACCCGAAACCGCAAGCGGCTTCGGGTTTTTTCTGTCCTAGTTCCACAGTGTCTAAACTGCTGTCTTTAAGTTTACTGATTTTATCCGTTTCCCACAAGTGCAATTTTCACTAAACTTCATAAATCAGCGTGTAAAACACATTTAAACCGTCAATGACTCCTTAAGCTTCGCTGAAGAACGTTCCCACATTCCTGCATCATGGTGCTTCAGGAAGTCTGCCAGTACACGTTTTGATTTATCATCCATTTCCTCGACGATGATATGGCGTTTAAGCGATTTATCCATCCGGTTAACGTGCTCCGGAAGGGATTTGTAGCCACGTCTGATTGAACGGTCGACCATCATTTCACAGGCAGTCACACCAGCATAGTGAGGACCGTTTTGAGTAGCTTCAATCGTCACCCAAACAAGCCAGTAAGGCTTTGCATTCGGAACCTCTTCTTTCGTCTTTAAAAATTTGATTCCCTTTTCCACGACACTTCTCGCATGCATCGCACCGATATCCACCTCTGCTTCACCTGCATCGACATCGATGATGATCGGTGAAATATTATCAAGGGTCAATACCCCGGTTCCATATCCGCCATGACCTTCAGTAGGATCATTTTTGATGATATTGAAGCCTACCTTTTTCTTTGGTTGTTCTTCCATGTTTACATCCCCCTTTTTTATGGTTTGTCATTCTTTATCGGTTAAAAAAACAAAAGTGAAAGAAATTGACTCAAGGTGCCTCCTACAAAATTTATACCCGTATCCAAAATCGGCCTGATCGTATAGTGGCTTAGCGGTGTGATGATCAAAATCAAAAAAATCAGCGACCCATACTGTTCATACTGGGTCATCTTTGCCCGCAAGTCCGCTGAAACGAGATCCTGGATGATCCGGTAACCATCGAGCGGCGGCAGCGGTATCAGGTTGAATACGAATAAAAGGACATTCAAATTTATGAGCACATTCAAGAAGGGCTGGACGAAAAAAGGCAAATCAGGTCCAGCACCTGCTGCAAGCAACCCGTAAAAAATCAAAAATCCCAAGATGGCAATGATCAGGTTACTGAAAGGGCCGGCAAAAGAGACGAGCACTCCCGCCAACTTCGGATTCTTGAAATGAAACCGATTGACCGGGACTGGCCTTGCCCAACCAAACCCGGCAATCAATATGAGCAAAGTCCCGATCGGATCCAAGTGGGATATCGGATTCAACGTCACTCGTCCTTCATTCTTTGCAGTCGGGTCACCAAACTTATAGGCGACATACGCATGTGAAAATTCATGAACCGTAAATGCGATCAACAATGACACAATGACATATGGAAGTTCATCCAAATCATAAGCCAAAAACCTTTCTAATTGATCCAATAGCTTCTCCCCCAATATATAATATCGTTAGTATACCTCAAAAGACCAAGAAGTGAAAAAAACTCTGACTTCCGTGTCTTGCAATTCTTTTTTCGTTGTGAAACACTACAAGGTAAGAACGAAAGGGAGGATCATGATGCCATATGTAACAGTCAAAATGCTTGAAGGCCGTACGGATGAACAAAAAAAAGCTTTAGTCGAAAAGGTGACCGCGGCGGTTACGGAAACGACCGGAGCACCAGCAGAAGCCGTGACGATTTTCATCGAAGAAATGTCAAAAAACCACTTGGCAGTAGCCGGTGTCCGCAAAAGCGACCTATGAGATTTACATAACGGGGAAAGCTAAGTCATTCATTTAAAATGTACCCTGCAGGATGGACCCTTTGAAAAAAGATCCATCCTGCAGGGCACTTTTGTTTAACATAGGGGAAAACACGTCGATTGGACTAGGAGAAGCTGTATATTGACCGTTCCTTTTCACTGCAGGCGGTCCGTGAGCCTTCTCGGCTTTTAGCCTGCGGGGTCTCACGTATACACGCATTTCCCGCAGGAGCCTCGCACCCTCCGTTCCAATCCACTCTGAGTGAAAATGATGATGGAGCCTGATTTAATCCACTCAGTTTTAACATTTAGATAGAAATTCCATTTCCCAAAATGTTGAACAGACGATAAATTTTAGCCTATGAAGAATCCAATAAGTCTTAATAGGCTACATGACAAAAACGCTTTCGTTTATTTTATGAGAGAGTTATTAAATCATTCGGATCAAAGATTCTACTATACCAACCCGTATCAAAAGTCTGCAGAGTAAATGATCATCATTCATGCAATGGAACCTAAAAAAGAAGCCGCCTGCAAGATACAGACAGCCTTTTCTTCATGTTGCCCAGTTTTATTGCTTTTCCTCAATTGGGCTTAGCTTTTGTTTTTAGCTGCTCAATATATTCATATGCTTCATCAATTTCTTCCGGTGTGTATTTCTGTTTGCTTTTCAACGTGAAAATCTTTTCGGTGACTTCCTCTTTTTCTAGCGTGTCGAAGTATAACACGGTTGAAACAAGCTCCAAAAATCGGGCATTCCGTTCATTCATATCAAGTAAGCATGCCTCAAGGGCAGGCATTTCCACTTCCTGTATCGATAGGAAGTCCTGGCCCGCATCGGTTATTGAATAGCAATATTGATAATAGCCTGCCTTTTTTTCCCTTACCTCATTCAAGTAGCCCATTTCGCAAAGCTCTTCAATCCTAAGTGTCAGTTCCTCCGAATATGGCCCATAAAAATGAAATTGAAACTTCTCATGAAACGGAAACGAAAGCTTTTTCGCGATATACACGATTTTTTGTAATTTTTTCCGCCCCGAGATTTCACCGGCAGTAGAAATTGCATTGATAATGTTTGCATGATCCTTAAACAAGGCTCGTCACTCCTCACCAAAAATGTACCACTTCAATCCGATAGCTCCAAAAGCTCACGAATCTGTTTTTTTATATTCTTCTTCGTCGATTCATCACGCAATATATCTGCTGGATAATACAGCTTATGATCGGTCCTTCTTTTTCCGGAAATGGCATCGACGATTTCGGATTCACGCGACAACTCCCGAATTTCCCCGTTATTTTTCAGCAAGTGAATCGGCAGTCTCTCCTCTTCCTCACCCGGCCGGTAAAAATCATACGGCAGATCTGATGAAGAATCGACGACAAGATAATAATCGGGATCGATTCCGGCCTTCTTGAAAAGCGTCCTTAACTCCATCAATCTGTTCATCTGACTGTTCGAAGGATGGAATTCCACATATTTGAATAGCTTCCGGTTAACGAAGCGCGTGCATAAATCTTTTAGTATCGCATCGTCTTCCTCTTCCCACGCCTCGAAATAATAGAGCATCACCGCTTCATCCATTTTCAAATAGTCAGCTAAGGTCACTTCCTCCTTGAACAATGAATAAAAATGGTGCGGTTCCTGGGCAAACTCATAACCGCCCTCATATAAATGCTTCGCCCTATGTAAAATCTTAGTGAGAATGACCTCCGCACTCCTCGTGACTGGATGGAAATAAACCTGCCAATACATTTGGTAGCGGCTCATGATATAATCTTCCACTGCATGCATCCCGCTTTGTTTGATCACGGCATGCTCTTCCCTGGGCCTCATGACCCGAAGGAGCCTTTCCATATCGAAGTGACCATAGCTTACGCCGGTAAAGTAAGCATCACGCTGTAAATAGTCCATTCTATCGGCATCGATCTGACTGGATATCAGGCTGACTACTAATTTGCCTTTATAGGTTTTTGCGATGACCTCTGCCACTTTTTTAGGGAAATCACAGCCTACCTTAAGCAGGATCTTATTCACTTCCGTATCGCCGACGATTATCCGTTGGGTGAATTGCTCATGGTCGAGGTCAAACACCTTTTCAAAAGAATGAGAGAAAGGACCATGACCCAAATCATGCAGCAGGGCCGCACACAATGATAGTAAACGCTCCTCGGGCTTCCATTCCGGCCTTCCCTCGAAAACGTCATCGACGATTCTCCGGACAATCTCATAAACTCCAAGCGAATGGCTTAGACGACTATGCTCCGCACCATGAAAGGTTAAATACGTCGTACCCAGCTGTTTGATCCTTCTAAGGCGCTGGAATTCCTTCGTCCCGATCAAATCCCATATAACCCGGTCACGAACATGTATATAACGGTGCACCGGGTCCTTGAATACTTTTTCTTCTTGTAATTTTTCGCCCGAATATTCCATGAACTACCCTCTTTTTTTCATATTCTCGATGCATCCATTATAGCGCGTTTTGACAAAAAACCCTAACGTTCCCCTTACTAGCAAGCAGGGGCATTCTGTAAGAAAACGGAAGAACCCTTCTGGTTTCCCCAAAAAAATAAGGAAATAAAAAATCACCGCAGTGTGTTTCCATCTGGGTGATGTCAGCCTGTTCCATTTATTAAAAAGCGATCCATATTGGATACTACTTTAGTTTTTTATTGATTTTCTCCAATAACTCGTCTTCTGTCGGTGCAGCAACTGGACGGTTATTGACAAAGGCAAACGATTTCTTCCTGCCTGGACCGCAATAGGATTGGCAGCCCACTTCAATTTTCGCGTCTGGATCAAGCTTTTCGAGACGGGGGACCAACGTCTTGATATTCACCGCCAAGCAATCATCGCACACTCTGAATTCATTGGACATCCTCCGGTCACCATCCTTCCCATCACAAACTACTTTTCAATCCAATGATATGACTAAAAGGTATTTTACCCCTTCTACCTATGAATATCAAGTGGACTTGACGAGCGAAAGGGATTGGAAAAGAGGCAATCAATCAAAAAACTAGTATCCTTTCAACCTTTTTGTATAAAAAATCCATAATTTGTGCAAAATGCTAGTAGAACACAGCTTAAAACATGGCCACACGATATTTTATATAGTTATTCATTATAAAAGTTACCAGAAAGGGAGTATGTAGAAATGAAGGTTCGTCAAGATGCCTGGACAGAAGAAGATGATTTACTTTTGGCAGAAACGGTATTACGCCATGTGCGGGAAGGAAGCACACAGCTGAATGCTTTTGAAGAGGTAGGGGATAAGTTGAATCGCACCTCTGCCGCCTGTGGATTCCGCTGGAATGCGGTGGTCCGCCATAATTATGATAAAGCGCTGTCCCTTGCCAAGAAACAGCGGAAGCAGCGGCAACGGATCCTCGGAAAGGATCAAGCAGCGAAAAAACGGCTTCTTTATACACCGCCGACCCCTACCATTTCCGACATAATGGTTCCTCAAGCACAAGAAGAGGACCTAGAGTTGGAAAGGGAAGCCGATGCTAGCAGTTATGAAGCGGCTGAGGAATTCGTAGTGGCTGAAGCTTTGACGCCTAAGGTCCAGAACACGCCAGTAACGATGGAAAGGTCCCTGAACCTTGATTCCGTCATCGCCTATTTGGAATCTATGAATGGGCGTACGCTACAAGGCGAGGTATTAAAAACCGAAAATGAAAGATTGAAGCTTGAAATCAAGGGGCTGAAAAAGCGTAATGAAGATTTGGAGAATAAAATCAGCCATCTCGAACAAAATAGCGGTTTGATGCAGGAAGATTATGAGACTTTGATGAATATCATGAACCGGGCCAGAAAACTCGTCTTGTTAGAGGAAGAGGAGCGCCCGGCGACGAAGTTCAAGATGGATCGAAATGGAAATTTGGAAAAAATGGCTGAGTAATGAAATAATGTGGAGTGCATATTCGCTCGACCACATGATGATGGCCGATTCACCTTCATATAGATTGAAAAAAGGAGTCAGGAACAAGGCTCTTTTTTTCTTTGTCGCTATCACAGTTTCAGTGAATGCTAAAATTGTATGAAGTGGACAAAGCCGTTCCTGCACTTACAGGAACGGCTTCCACATTCAAACATTCAAGGCAGCAAACACTTTATCATTTCGTTCTATCACTCTTGTCAAGTACGCTTCATATAGCGGCCATTCCTCTGGGGAAAGCGTGTCCGAGAATATCCTTCCGCTGTGATCCTTCAGTACATGAAGGAACCTGAGCATCACGTCCTGGACGCTCAAATGTACATCCAGCAATTCCGAGAGGGACGCCATTACAGAAGGGACGATATCGGGATAAGTGAATTTCGTTTCCGCATCGGCTTTAGCTGCCTCATAAAAACCTTTGACGAGACTGGCGCGTCCAGCCCCGCTTCCATTGACGCATAAATAGATTTGCACCGCTACCCCATTGCGGATCCTGCGTTGGGATATGCCAGCAAATTTTTGTCCATTTATGCTTAAATCATAACTTCCCGGGCAATAGGAGCCGACGATCTCCCTTGCCTCCATCTTGCCCGGGAAATCGGCGAACATCAATTGAACAAGCTCCCACATCGCATCATAGCCACGATTGATTTCAATTTTTTGCTCGTTTTCAGGGAAAATGAGCGAGAGATTAAGGACCCCCTCGTCCAATACGACGGCCAGCCCGCCAGAATTGCGGACAATGGCCTGAAAACCGTGTTCCTCTAAATGGTTCAAGCCCTTCTTAAGAAAAGGCAACTTCGTGTCCTGGATGCCCATGACGACGGTTCGATGGTGCACCCACGCCCTTGCCACGGCCACTGATTTACCTGAACCGACGGATGCACATAATGTATCATCCATTGCAAAGGATTCTAGAGCTGGGAACTGGGGACCAACGGAAGATTGATCAATCACCCGCCACTCTTGCTGCATTAATAATGAACCTGTTTCACTCATATGAATCTCCCTTTACGTGTTATCTAAGGTACCGCTTATTGGTACTGGGCCACAAACCCCTGCGCCGCTGTAATGACGGCCAGTTTATATACGTCCTCTTCATTGCATCCCCTTGATAGATCGTTCACGGGCCGGTTCAGACCTTGAAGGATCGGGCCGACCGCTTCGAAGCCGCCTAAACGCTGAACCATCTTATAGCTGATGTTCCCCGCTTCGAGACTTGGGAAAATGAACACATTGGCATCTCCTTGAATTAGGGAATCAGGTGCTTTTTGTCTTGCCACGGAAGGAACGAACGCCGCATCAAACTGGAATTCACCGTCCAGGATGATCTCGGGATCGATTTCTTTTGCTAAATTGACGGCATCGACGACCTTCTGTGTCTCTGGCGAAACGGCAGATCCCTTCGTCGAAAAACTCAGCAATGCCACACGAGGTTCAATATCGAACATTTGTGCAGTCTTTGCACTTTCGATGGCAATTTCCGCAAGATCCTGGGAATTGGGGTTTATATTGATCGCACAATCCGCGAACACGAACCTTTCTTCACCACGGACCATGATGAAGACTCCAGAGGTCTTTTGGACGCCTGGCTTTGTCTTAATGATCTGCAGTGCCGGACGGACCGTATCGGCCGTCGAATGAGTCGCACCGCTCACCATTCCATGTGCCAGTTTCATGTGGACGAGCATCGTTCCAAAATAGTTCTCATCCATCAACATTTCACGTGCTTGTTCGACTGTCGCTTTACCTGCACGGACCTTTACAAACGCTTCCACCATTTCATCCATCATGATATAATTCTTCGGATCATATATTTCGACTGCATCAAGGGCGATTTTCAATTCCTTTGCCTTTTCGGAAATCAATTCAATATCCCCGATCAATACGGGTGTAACTAGTTTAGATTTTGCAAGCCTGCCTGCAGCTCCCAAAATCCGTTCATCCAAACCCTCTGGAAATACGATCTTTAAATTATGCCCCATAACTTTCGATTCCAACATTTCAAATAAATTGCTCACTGGCTCTTCCTCCTTTTTAGATACGTTTCCCCTGATTGTACAATTTTTAACCATTTAACCGTGCTTCCCTATCCTGCCTTTTTTAGAATACTCCAGCAGCCCCGTAAATTCCAGCCACATCTCCATATCAAAAACGGCGACGACGTTTGCGGGTTGAACTATATTTCCTTATACTTAAACTATGTTATATTAAAGCTATAATAAGACTTAGGAGTGATCGTAATGAGTGAAGCAGCACAAACACTGGACGGCTGGTATTGTCTACATGATTTCCGCCTGATCGATTGGGCTTCTTGGAAAACGTTATCAAGCGACGAACGCCAACTAGCCATTTCGGAGTTCCAAGGATTACTTGAGAAATGGAATATGACACAAAGCGACAACGAAGGCAGCCATGCCCTCTATTCCATCGTTGGCCAGAAAGCGGATTTCATGCTCATGTTTGCCCGCCCGACAATGGAAGAATTGAATGCAATCGAAAACGAATTCAATAAAACGAAGCTTGCCGAATATTCCATTCCCGCTTATTCATACGTTTCAGTTGTGGAGCTAAGCAATTATCTAGCAGGCGGAGATGGTGAGGACCCTTATCAGAACCCTCATGTACGTTCCAGACTGTATCCAATCCTGCCAAAATCAAAACATGTTTGCTTCTATCCAATGGACAAGCGTCGTGAAGGCGATGATAACTGGTATATGCTTTCCATGGAAGAACGCAAAGGCTTGATGCGTTCACATGGCTTGATTGGCCGCAGTTATGCTGGCAAGGTAAAACAAATCATTTCCGGTTCTGTCGGTTTTGACGACTATGAATGGGGCGTAACCCTCTTCGCAGATGATGTCCTTCAATTCAAGAAATTGATTTATGAAATGCGTTTTGATGAAGTGAGCGCCCGTTACGCTGCGTTCGGCTCTTTCTTTGTAGGCAATATCCTGCCTGAAGAAAACATAGCCTCTTTCCTCTACGTATAAGACACTTTAGCTTCCGCTTCCGGAAGCTTTTTTTATTTTCCCCAGCTATGGAATAAATCCAACATTCACCCCATACATTTTCAATAGTGATGAATGTGATTTTCACCGCCTCATTCAAACGTTTTCGGAAAAGGTACGCCTAAATCCAGTAAGGTGTCATTTATTATTAGCCGTATAGCGGATATGACTTTACCCGCTTAAACGAGGAAAGGCAATGTTACTTAAGCTTACAATTCATTGTGGTTTTTTAAGCAGCCGGGGAAGGTCAGGACCGGTCGCTATAAAAATCCCACATTTGCTTTAAGTACTCGGCGTTTAACCACCAAAATCAAAATGCCTTGAATTTTAGGAGGGAATGCAATGTCACAGAATAATCCTTATGGTAACTACCCTTATGGAGGAAGTCCTTATTACCCGAATGAAAACAATGAGTCGAGCCAGCGGCAGCAGGTACCTTACCAGCAGCAGCAGTCATATGGGCAGCAGCAACAAGCATATCAACAGCCAGCATACCAGCCACAGCAGCCAACGATCGCTGGCACCCCGCAGCAGATCCCGATGCCCATGAATCAATCGACACCCGGTCCACAGGTTCCAGGCATGCTTCCAGTCGAAGCATCATACATCGAAAACATCTTGCGCTTGAACAAAGGGAAGTTGGCGACTGTTTATACGACGTTTGAAAATAATAAAGAATGGAATGCAAAGATCTTCAAAGGAATCATCGAGGCTGCAGGGCGGGACCACCTGATCATAAGCGATCCTCAAACCGGCAAACGGTATTTAATCCCGATGGTCTACTTGGACTATATTACCTTTGATGAAGAAATTGAATACGACTATCCATTTGGCGGCGGCGCTGGGCTTGCCACCTATTCGCCAAGGTGAATGATATGAAATGATAAAAAAAGGCCTCAGAATCGCATTGATTTTGAGGCCCTTCTTTATGGAAATGTGACTAAATCCCGCACCTACAAGTACTTATAGGCAGCAATGATCATCAATACCCAAGCCGTCAGGAACGACACTCCGCCAAGCGGTGTGATGGCCCCCAACACCTTGATCTGTGTAACGCTCAGGACGAACAGGCTTCCGGAAAACAGGATGATCCCTATTAACATCAGCCAGCCGGACCAGTTGATTAGCGGGCTTGAAATTTTCCCTGCCAATAAACCGATCACCAACAAACCTACCGCATGGAACATTTGATATTGAACGGCCGTTTGCCATGTTTCCAAGTATTTATCGGGAATCTTCCCTTCGAGCCCATGTGCACCGAATGCGCCTAGTGCGACAGCAATGAACCCATTGATTGCGCCTAAAATGATGAACAGTTTCACTATTATTTCGCTTCCCTTCGCTACTTTTAAAAATCGAATAAAGACTCCCCATTGGCTTCATCCATTTTAACCGGCTCTACATTGGGAGTGGCCGACATGATGGGCTGGGACAATGCGATTGGCTTCGATATGCCGACGCTTCCCGCTTTTTCATCAACCATTACTTCACATAAGGCTTTAATGGCAATGACATAACCCTGAACCTTATCCTCTGAATTTGCCTGCTTTGCCTTCGAAGCAAGTTCTTCGATTTTATCGAGCATTTTTATTGAAGAAATATCCAAATTTACCACCTCGTCCATATACAGGTCAAAACTTTCATCACTAGCATAGCAAAAATCAAGCAAGAAAACACCTTTGCAAAACCCTCTACTTCATATTTTTCTTGGCTGTAAATTCGAGGCATGACTGTCCCGAGGATCTAAAAACATCAAGAGAAGGCAGGTTTGCCGTTTTGAATTGGAAAGAGCGGCACCCTTTTGGAAAGTTGGGATCCCAAGTGACGTAAAAATGACGGCACGCCATGCAATTCACCCGCTTCACATTCCTTTTCGAATCATCGCTCATGAGATTTCCCAGTCAATGGTCGATTCCCCCATATCCATTAGAAATTGATTGGTTTTGGAAAACGGTTTGCTGCCAAAGAAACCACGGGATGCCGAAAGCGGACTAGGATGAACGGATGTAATGATTTTATGGCGGCTTACATCAATCAAAGGGATTTTCGTTTGGGCAGGTTTTCCCCATAGGATGAAAACGATCGGTTTCTGCCGCTCATTCAGCAGGCGGATGATTTGATTAGTGAAAATTTCCCACCCTTTTCCGCGGTGTGAATGCGCTTCTCCTTCACGGACAGTCAAGACGGCATTCAAGAGAAGCACCCCTTGCTTAGCCCATTCAACAAGGTATCCATCATTGGGAATATCAGAACCTAAATCAGCATGCAGCTCCTTAAAGATATTTCTTAATGAAGGCGGAATGCGCACCTCAGGTTTAACGGAAAAGCTGAGGCCGTGCGCTTGATCGGGCCCATGGTAAGGATCCTGCCCAAGGATGACCACCTTTACGCTTTCATAAGGCGTATAATGAAGGGCATTGAAAATATCATCCTGATCCGGATGAATGACTTGCTCTTCATACTCTCGCTTTATGAATTCCCTTAGCTCCCGGTAATATTCTTTTTTGAATTCCTCTTTCAATAGAGGCCACCAATCATTTGTCAATATCTGCTTTACCATAGGCACAGCCCCTCTCTTCTTTTAACCTATATTATAACAAACGTTCGGCCATCCCTTTTCGATAGACCACGATATATGTTTCTTTATACCCCTTATGTGGGAAGATAGATAGATAGTTAGCAAGCAATTAAACCATGTTGGAGGATTCCCTATGAAAAAATGGTACAAAAGAAAACGATTTTACCTGCTTGTCGGCATTTTGCTCGTCGTGACAGCAGTGATCGTCTATAACAGCTACAAGCCACTTCCCAAAGGCATTTCCTATGAAGGGAAGGTTCATCACGTCGAGGATGTCGATTTCATCTATGATCTTTCCTATCACGATGAACAAGGGAACCTTAAACATGAGCAGCGCATTTTTCAAACCATCAATGAAGCCATCGAAGAGGCCGACTCTTATATCATAATCGATATGTTTTTGTTCAATGATTTTTACGATGAAAAGATAAACTTCCCTAAGCTAACCAAAACGCTGACGGATGAACTGGTTGCCCAAAAGAAAAAGAAACCCGGACTTCAGGTGATATTCATTACCGATGAAGTGAATACTTCCTATAATGCATACGAGCTGGAGGCGCTTGAAACCTTGAAGCAAAATGGGATCGATGTCGTCGTGACCAATTTAGACCGGCTTCGCGACCCCAACCCTCTCTATTCCGGTGTGTACCGGACCTTTTTCCAATGGTTTGGCGAACAGGGGAAAGGCTGGATCGTCAATCCAATGGCCAAGACTGCACCAAAGGTAACCATTCGTTCTTACCTTAGACTGATGAATATTAAAGCCAATCACAGGAAAGTGGTCGCCACCGAAAAAACGGCAATCATCTCATCTGCCAATCCCCATGACGCGAGCGGCTTCCATTCCAATATCGCGTTTCAGATGAAGGGGAATATCATCGATGATTTCATTAAAGCGGAAGAAGCGGCTTCGAATTTCTCCGGTGGTCCAAAGACATTCCCGGAGTTCAACGAGACGACTGAGGATAGAGGACCGATCTCGGTACAATTGCTTACGGAAGGAAAAATCAATACGCATGTACTTAAAGCGATTAACGATACCAGGAAAGGGGACAAAATCCACCTTGCCATGTTTTACATCGCCGACCGTGAAGTGGTCGAAGCGTTGACGGATGCAGCTAGACGGGGCGTGAAAATCCAAATGATCCTGGACCCGAATCAGAATGCCTTCGGAAGTGAAAAAATCGGTCTGCCCAACCTTCCTGTTGCCGCCGAATTTGAAAAATTGGGAGATGAAAACATTTCGATCCGCTGGTACAAAACCGATAAAGAACAATTTCATACAAAGTTGATGATGATAAAAAAAGAAAAAGAAACGATCGTTCTTGGCGGGTCAGCCAATTACACCTCACGTAATCTCGATGACTTTAACCTTGAAGCGAATGTTGAAATCCATGCACCAAATGATGCGGACATTTCTTATGATGTCGCTGATTATTTTCAAAGGCTGTGGACAAATCGCAACGGAACATACACTGCCGACTATAGTGAATATCAGAAGAATCTTCCCGTTTTCAAATATTTAACATACCGCATCCAGAAGGTGTTTCGCTTCACCACTTATTAAATTATTTTGTTATAAGATGTTTAGGTTCTCCTAAATAAGGTTATATACTACTATAGCTAATTAACAATCACGATAAACAAGATTCCAATTACCTAATCTTACATTGAAATTCAAGGAGGAGTTTATATGTATCAAGTACATGTAGTAGAAAACGGTTTACAAGCAAAGGAAAAAATTGACGAGTTAGTTACTTCAGGATATACGAAGGACGATGTTTATTTGTTCGCTCACGATAAAACCCGTTCGAAGCACCTAACCGAGAATACGCATACAGAAGATGTGGGAATGAAGGAACAAGGCTTCCTTGATACGATCGGCAATCTATTCAAATCACGCGGAGATGAGCTTCGTAACCGAATGAGCAATCTAGGACTTACTGACATGGAAGCAGAACGCTATGAGGAAGTGCTTGATGAGGGCAAAGTCGTCATCGTCGCTTCGAAATAATTCACTGACATGAGGTAAACCATTACCCTATATATCAAACGGGACCCATTTACGGGTCCCGTTTTTTTTGCAAATCATTATCCTAGTATACTTTGATACATTGCCTTTGCTTGGATCATATCCTTCGTGCCATGTATCAGCGCCCTGCCATCCTCGAAAATGACAATCCGCTCTCCATCCTTTTCACAGGAGACTAGAAAAGGATTGAATGTCACTACATAGCCGCTTCCGATCAGATCCTTCGCCAGCTTCTCGAGCTGCAGCTTGACGGGCCTGGGCGGCCTGACCTGTACAGTGTCCCTACCGCAAAGGATCGCTGTTTTCGTTGCGTTTTCCCTAGTTAAAAAGGGATACGACCTCTGCTCACCGCAAGAGAGGCAATCTTTCGTTTTCGCTTTTGTTAATTTTACCGATTGATATTGATTCCGCCACAGATCGAATATAACGAGCGCTGGTCGAACCGCTCCCCAATCTTCAGTAAGGATTTTCAAGGCCTCCGCCGTTTGATGCGCAGCTACCATCGTTACCGCCGGTGATATGATTCCGCCTGTGTCACAGGTCATGCCTTGAATGGGAATCGTTTTAAGCAAGCAGTGCAAGCAAGGCGTTTGTCCGGGAACGATCGGCAAGGTCATGCCGACGCTGCCGACGCAAGCCCCATAAATCCATGGAATATGAAGCTTTTGGGACAGGTCATTGATGATCATCCGTGTTTCGAAGTTATCGGTTGCATCCAGTATCAAATCAACAGCATCAAGCTGCCGTTCCAAGTTTTGCGCAGTTGCATCCATGATGACGGCGTTCACTTGCACCCCATGATCGATTTCACGTATATGACGCTTTGCGGCTTCAGCCTTTGGCAGCCTCTCTTCGACATCCCGTTCTGTATACATTTGCTGGCGCTGTAAATTACTAAGCTCCACATAATCCCGATCCACGATGGTTAGCTTCCCTACTCCCGCACGGGTGAGGGCCTCGGCATTTGCAGCTCCCAAAGCCCCTGCCCCCAGAATCAAGACATGCTTCCTCCTTATTTTCAATTGGCCCGTCTCACCAATCGGGGCAAATAAGATCTGCCTGGAATGTCGTTCTTTCAATTCGTCGACTCTCTCCAATTCGCTCAGCCTCCGCTTACAGGTGGAATGAAGGCCACTGTATCACCATCTGAAAGAATCGTGTTATCATCGGCGAATTCTTCATTGACCGCCGTCATCACTGTTTCGAGGCCTCCCAATTGATATTCCGCCTCCATTTTCCCTTTCAACTCAGCCACACTCCACCCATTTCCTTCTATGGAAATAGCCTCTTTTCCTGATTCATCTCTTAATTGGGCAAATAAGAGTACTTTAATCATGGATATCCACCTCCTTCGGTTTTCCGGTTGGATATGAAACGGTTTCCAACTGATTCCCGATCCACGTCTCCCCATCTTCCCAATGTTCCTTTTTCCAGATCGGGACAATTTCTTTAATTCTTTCAATTGCATACCGATTTGCCTCATATGCATCATTTCGATGCGGCGTACTAACGGCAATGACGACAGCAATATCCGTAATGTCCAGTTTACCTACACGATGGGTGATCGCCGTTTCCGCTTCAGGCCACCGAACCTTGATTTCCGCTCCGATTTGCGCTAATTTCTTGATTGCCATCGGTTCATATGCCTCGTAAACCAAGAATAGCGTTTTTTTCCCCTTGGTCAATTCCCGCACCGTCCCAATAAAGGTCGTGATGGCCCCTGCATTTCGTTTAACTACTTTATCAATCACATCCTGGATGACGATCGGCTCTTTTGATAGGTTATAATTCATGTCCACCATCCTTTATATGCAATCCCTTTTGGTTAATATGGATTGCTTCTTGATAGTCTTCCATCGTATTCATATTGAAGAATAGATGCTGGAAATATTCAGGATCATCATGATATAGCTTGAAGTCATTTTCTTTTATGATTTTCACCGCAAGCTTGTCCAAAAAATGGCTCATTTTTAATTCCTGTCTCATTAAACACTCCGCCAGAACAGGAAGGCAGCTTTTATGATAAACAGCAAAGAGAGGCTGAATCCTCCCATTTATCTCTGGAATGACTGCATCGAACGCAGGCTGATAATTGCCGATTATCTCATTGATGGCCGCTGCACTGACAAAGGGCATGTCACAGGCTGTAAGGAAGTGCAGGTTCGTTTTTGAGGCGGTCAGCCCCGCATGCAATCCGCCAAGGGGCCCATGATCTTTATGTAAATCAGCAACTAACGGAAGTTGTAAAAAGCGATAATCATCAAATGTATTCGTAATGATCAAAACGTCTTGGGACACTTTTGCCAGCTCGGATGCCACTCTTGAAATGTTCACCTCGTCACCTATCCTCAATAAAGCCTTATTTACACCCATTCGGCTTGATTTCCCGCCAGCTAGAAGCAACATCGTCGATTCCATCAGATCTCCTCCCTTTTTCGGTTTAATCGAGCATGCATCGGTAATGCTATAACTACTATGTATTCCAAAATTCCTTCTTCGTATGTAAATAGTTTAAAGCAACTTCGTTAATAATGACACCATATATTAAATCGGTCACCTCCTGTAATCCGTGTTTCCGAATAACGAATTGCTGCAGCACATCAAATGATCCGCTTCTGAAAAATGCCCATAAGCCCCAGCGTATAGATGAAACAACAACGTTTTACATAAAATAAATTTTGGTATATTCTAAAAATAGGATATTACCTGGTATGATGATAATATCGATAATTAATTCTCCCGAGGAGGTCACATAATGACTATGAAAAGAGCTATGACAGTTGCTGGATCTGACTCCAGCGGCGGAGCAGGTCTTCAAGCTGATTTAAAGACATTTCAAGAATTCGGCGTTTACGGTATGTCCGCTTTAACGACAATCGTGTCGATGGACCCTAAGAATGGCTGGTCCCATAACGTATTTCCTACACCAGTGGAGGTTTTGGAGGCCCAAATCGAAACGATTCTATCAATCGGCATTGATGCCATGAAAACGGGAATGCTCGGATCGGTGGAAATCATTGAACTGGTTGCCCGTAAAATAGACGAATTGAAATTGGACAAAGTCGTAATCGACCCAGTTATGGTATGTAAAGGTGAAGATGAAGTATTGCATCCAGAAACAGCTGTAGCTCTGCGTGATTTACTTGTCCCACGTGCAACGGTGGTTACCCCTAACCTTTTCGAAGCTGCTCAGTTGGCAGGAACGGCACCTATCAAGACGATTGATGATATGAAGGCTGCAGCCGAAAAGATTCATGCACTAGGAGCAAAATATGTCTTGATCAAGGGTGGAAATAAGCTTGATTTTGATAAAGCCATCGACCTTTTATATGATGGAAAAGAATTCGAGATCCTTGAATCCGAGAAAATCGAAACAACCAATACGCATGGCGCCGGATGTTCATCTTCTGCGGCCATCACAGCGCAATTGGCTGAAGGAAAAAGCCCGCGTGAGGCTATCCATATCGCAAAAGATTTCATTACCGAAGCGGTTCGCCATTCCTGGAAGATGAATGACTATGTAGGTCCCGTCAATCATGGTGCATACCATAAATACGGAATTGCCCAAAACACTCAAAAATAAAACATCAACTTTATTGGCCGCTCCAATTCATCGAGCGGCCTTTTTCGCTTTTTTTGATTTTATTTAGTAAAATGGGAAGAAGGAAAAGCTTATCTAACCGCCCAGTTAAGGAGGAAATTATAGAATGAAACCTATAGACCGTACAGAGGTGCAAAATGCTATCGATTCTTTCGCCGGACAAGATGTATATCTTCACCTGGAAACGACAAATGGTGCCTATGCCACTCATGTAGATGAAGCTTTCTTTTCGGCAGGTGCTTATATTCGTAATGCTTTTATACAATATGAGCATGGCAAGATCGTTGGGGACGGCCCCTATCGAATCGGCTTGAAGCTCAATATCGGCTGGGTATATGCAGAAGGCGTAAACCACTTCGAAGTGGATGATCAAGGAAGATTGCTAGTGGCAGGCCTTGATTTCTCCGGAAAGCTTGCCGTCTCCATGCAGCTCAGTCCCACACCCTTTGAATAATCCTGGCATACCTTTAATTCCGATAATAATTCCCACTTATCTTTAACCATACTCAATGTAAGTAAACGGAAGGAGAAATATACCTTGGAAAAAGAACGTCATGTTTTAGTCATTTTCCCACATCCCGATGATGAAGCCTTCTCGGTTTCCGGTACGGTTGCCATCCATAGAGAAGCGGGCACACCTGTTACCTATTTATGTTTAACACTAGGAGAAATGGGACGTAATCTAGGAAATCCGCCATTCGCAACAAGAGAATCGCTCCCCAAAATCCGGAAAAAGGAATTGATCGATGCAGCAAATGCGATTGGCATTGAAGACTTACGCATGCTCGGCTTGCGTGATAAGACGATCGAATTCGAGGATGATGAAAAGCTGACATCCATATTCACCGCTGCCATCAATGAATTGAATCCATCATTGATCATTACGTTTTACCCAGGATACAGCGTCCATCCAGACCATGAAGCGACAGCAAGGGCCGTGGTTCGTGCCGTGGAAAGAATCGAGGAAAAGGAACGTCCAAAACTTCATTGTGTCGCATTCTCCAATAACTGCATTCAGGAATTAGGGCAACCTGACATCATCCATGATATTACTGCGGTCGAAGAGAAAAAAGTTGCCGCCGTTACGGCTCACCGTTCCCAAACCGAAGCAATGGTGCTTGATTGGAAGGAAAAGTTCGAAAATCAGGATGCCGATTTCCTTGAGTGGATCCGCAAGGAACGCTTATGGACCTATAAATTTTAACGCAACCGCCAATTAGGCGGTTTTTTTTTGATTTTGGCATAAAAAAAAACGCCTGTGATATACAGGCGGAGAAAAGGGGGATACTTTGGAAAATCAATCATATAACAAGCATTCCCCCATTTTAAGATTTTATACAGATAATACAAGATTTAAGCGGACATGCGCTCTTCCGGTTGCATTTTCTTTCTCATCGAAGCTTTTTTACCATGCACCAAGAAATAAATTCCGATAAGAATGAAAGAAAAAATCGACATGCCTATGAATAACCCTTTGAATCCGGTAAATGGAATTAGGAATCCCAATAGGAACGGGCCAACCCCAATCCCAAAATCATACATGGTGAAAAACGTCGACGTCGCCAATCCCATCCGGTTTGATGGAGATTCCTTGATGGAAATCGCTTGGCAGCTTGATTGGAACGTACCATATCCCACACCGATAAAGGCTCCGGCTATCAGGAGCGTGATACCATGATGCGATTGGCTGAGGATGACCATACCGACGGCGTAAAAAATCAACGCCGGATAAATCACCGCATTTTCCCCCTTCACATCAAACATCCGTCCTGTAAAAGGCCGAGACGCCAAAAGGAATACCGCAAATACGACGAAGAAAAAGCTCGCCGCATCCATCAAATTCATTTCCTTTGCAAACGATGTCAAATAAGACAAGATGCTCGAGTAAGTAAATCCGGCAAATCCGATGAAAATGGCTATTGGCAGGGCACTTTTTTCAAAGTAATCACTGATCTTAAAGCCTTTTCGTGATGAAGCTTTGCCCTTTTCCCCTTCTGGCACTTTCATGAATAATGACGCAACCAAAGCAAAGGCGGCAAACACAGAGGCAGCATAGAAGATGATTGAATAACTAAAATGCTGGGTGATGAGCAAACCGATAAACGGTCCGAATGCCATGGCCAAGTTTGTACTCATCGCAAAATAACCTGTCCCCTCCCCGCGCCTTTCATTCGGGATGATATCTGCAGCAATCGTTCCGGTTGCAGTCGTCGCAAGACCAAAAGCAAAACCGTGAATAAGCCGATCGATCAATAAAAGAAACAAATCATTGACCATGAAATAGCCAATCGAGGCTAACAAAAATAAAATCAAGGAACCAAAAAGCATTTTTCTGCGGCCGATCTGGTCAATTTTCTTCCCGGCAATCGGTCTGACAAGTACAGCCCCAAGAACAAAGATACTTGAAGCAAGTCCCGCCTGCGCCTGTGACGCATGAAAATGATCGATCGTGTAAATGGTCAACGTCACCATCAATACATAAAATGTTAAAAAGAGAAAAAAGTTCGCAGACGATACAATCAAAAAATCTTTCGTCCACAACTTCGGTTTGTGATTCATCTAAACTCCTTCTTCCTTACGATTGTTTTAATTTTTCCTTCAAGAAAATCAAGGTTCGTTGCGTGACCTCAAAATCCTCTTCGGCCAAACCGCTCATTAATTGGTGCTCAAAATCCTCCACCACTCTTTTGGCCTCTTGGAAAGTCCGGACACCTGACTCCGTTAACTGAATTCTCCGTTCACGCTTATCTTTCCCGGGGACTTGCTCGATTAACTCGCGCTCCTCCAAACGATTCACCGTCCGTGTCACCGTCGGCTTCTCCACATCGAGATAGCTGCATATTTCCACAAGCGTTGAACAACCATATTGATTCAAATAATAAACAATCAACCACTGAGAATGAAAAAGATCAACCTTGGCCAACTGCTCATTTAACTTTTTTGTAAATGTCCTGGAAAATTGTAAATTATGATGAAAAAAACCATTGTGAAAGGACATAGATATTCCCCCTGTAAAATAGTTACCTAGGTAACTATACAATATTTCTTTACTTATGTCCAGACCTTGGAAGAAGAATTCGAGCCTTGAACATTTCTTTACAGCAGATTTGTGGTGAGATACTGATGAATTAGTTTGGGTGGTGGTTTTCGGGCTTTTACTCGCGAATTTGGCAACTTTACTCGCCAGTTTCGGGCTTTTACTCGCCAATTCGGTAACTTTACTCGCTAATTTCACGACTTTACTCGCCAATTCGGCCTTTACACTTTCTTTCACGACTTTTTGCAGCAGCAAAGGCCCTCGCTTTTAGGCAAGGGCTTAAGGGCATTGCGATAAAATTGGTGTAGTTATGCATCCATCCATTAGCGGAACATGATTGCTTTACGGCATATTTCCTTTTAACCGGGATAGGGGCAGCCGGTATAGCTTATCATCTTTTTCATCAGGATTACCTCGTCCATCCGTATTGTTGCTAATAAAGTAAAGGAATTCTTCATCTACGTACACGTCGCGAATCCGCCCGGCATTTGTGAAGATATCAGCCATTTCTCGGCTCTGAATATCATACTGCTTAAGCGATTCACCTCTTAAGGCTGCGATGTATAGCTTCCCATCAAAATGGGCCAGTCCGGAAGGGGCCCACGTGTTTTCGCCTGAGTGGGTCAAAGGTTTAATCATATCCGGTTTTTGCTGATCACCTTCAATTTCTGGCCAGCCATAGTTTTTGCCTGGATCGATTTCATTTATTTCATCATGAGCGGAGTCGCCGTGCTCACTTTCGTATAACGTCCCGGCATCATCCCAGGCCAGTCCTTGCGGATTGCGATGGCCGTATGAATAGACGTAAGAATTACCGAAAGGATTATCTTTCGGAATCGTGCCGTCTAGGTTCATGCGCAATATCTTTCCGCCTAATGAATCAATCTTTTGAGCGATTTCCGGTTTTTTTGCATCCCCTGTCGTTGCGTATAACGAACCATCGGGACCAAGCTTGAGGCGGCCGCCATGATGGAAGTCACCGCTTGGTATTCCATCGATTAACGTTTCACGCTCCCGCCATCCATCATCGACCTTTTGCAATGAGACGATCCGGTTGATGGATTTCCCGCTGCCTCCTTCGTATGTATAATAGGCATAAGCCCGCCTGCTTTCGGAAAAGTCCGGCGTTAATGCAAACCCAAGCAACCCGGCTTCGGCTTTTGAAGACAATGTCTTCTTAAGCTCGACCGGTTGGCGTGTCAGCTTGCCCTTGTCCCATTCCACGATGGACCCTGTCCGCTCTGAAACATACATCGTGTCCCCATCCTTCTGAATCGACCATGGAGAATGCAGATTCGTCACCAGTACCTTCGGATCACCTAAAGCCCCCGCCACTTCTTTATCAGGCTTTGGCCCGGTTTTACTGTCCTCTTCTTTACCGTTACAACCAGTCAAAATCAATGCAGCCATAAGGAAAAATAGAAGCCATCGTTTCAAACGCCGTTCCCCCTTTGTTCAAAAGTTTAATAGGCTGACTGCTTGAGTACCTTCAAAATTGCCTGCGCTACACCTGATTCATCATTCTTGCCTGTCACTTCATCACACAGTTCCTGAATATCGAGCGGGGCATTTCCCATCGCAACCGCCAAGCCTACCCGTTCAAACATGGATACATCATTATAATTATCACCGATAGCCATCGTTTCCTGCATGGAGCCGGATTTTCCCTTCACATATGCTTCGAGCGCCGTACCTTTTTGGGCTTCCGTACTCATGATTTCGACATTTTCACGACCTGATGAGGTGACGGTGACTCCACCTTGCCCGTTCAATTTTGAAGCAACTTGATTCAATAAATTTAAATCTTTTGAGAAGCTGAGGATTTTATAATATTCCACATTCGAAAGGCTGAATAACTCGGAATAGTCGGAGATCGAAGTTACCTGGCCAAGCTGCAATCGCTCCTCTGCGAATTTCCTCATTCTCTCGGCATCCATCTCGGGATTGGCTGTTACGAATATGTCCACCAAAACGGAGATCGATTTTTCATAATCCTTGGAATAAATCCCCTGGCTCGTATAAATTTCGAAATAAATACCTTGTTCCTCAAGGAATTCAGCCACCATTTTTGCAGTGGCAGCAGACATTGGATTCGAAGCGGCGATCTTTCCGTCCTCGGTAAACAAAGCTGCCCCATTTACAGAGATGACAGGGCAATCGATATTCGCTTCATCTAAAGCGAACCTTGCCTCGACGTATGATCTCCCAGTGGCGATGATCACTTCCACACCTTCTCTTTGCGCCCTCTGGATCGCCTCTTTATTTTCTTCACTCACCTCTTGCATTTTGTTTAGTAATGTTCCGTCCATGTCAATCGCAATCGTCTTTATCAATTTAACCGGCTCCTTTTTTACAAGTTAATCCCTATTTTAACCGAAAGAGCGTGGATAAACACGTTTTACAAACTTACAGCGAATATTGATCAACAAAAAACAAATAAACTGCACCCGTTCGGAGAGGTGCAGTTCTTTTTTCTAATGCAGGATCGTTTGGCTGTCAATTGCCTGAGCCCATTCAATGATTTGTTCATGGATGTCCCTTCGAATATCGTCAATCGCTGTAAAGTCCATAGCGTTTACGTAAATTTTTTCAAGCTCGTCGTGCAGCTCTTTTGCTTTGGCCAGGCAAGTTGTCGCTTCATTCATCTTCTCCCTGTACCTGGAGGAAACATCCTTGATCTGATCGGCATAGATTTCATCGGTTCCCGGCAGGATCGCCGTTTTATATATATCGATGATTTCATCACCCTCGCAGCTCGGGAAATATTCATGAGGTGCTGTGCTGTCGAAAATCGCGATTCCTACCTCCCTGACGATGACCATATCCAGGCTATGCGGATCGAAGCCACAATGATACACTTCGACATCGAAGCCTCTTTGCTCCGCAGCTTTAGCAATCTTTTTCAGCATCGTCGATTTGCCCGAACCAGGACGCCCCTTTAAAAAATAGCGTTTTTGCACGCCCTCCGTAATATTCGGAATGAAATCGACCGCTCCTTTTGGTGTGGCAGCACCTAAAAAGCGATGACGAACATCCGCCTTCTTATTAAGGACGATATCTCGATAAAAGCCTTCTATCAGTTTATTGGTCAGTCCATTCAATTTAGCGAAGTCGATGTTTGCCTTATAAATGTCCTCCCACTCATCATGTATTTTCAATGCTTCAGCAAATAGGGCATATGCCCTCTCGAAGCTCTTGCTTCTCGCATTCGTCAGTCTTATGATGGACGCTCTTTCCGAAGCGAGCTGCTGTGAATTCCAGGCTGCACCCAAATTGACATATTCCTCGACTGCCCCTGGTGCCTTCGGTTCAATTACATGAGGAGCGGTCCCATCCACAAGTCCGATTTTCAAAGCCGGTATGATGACACCATCGATGGAATCATTATCGGAAGAACAATGTAAATACTCGATATCATAGTTTTTATCCAGCCATTCCTGGCCGATTTTTTTCATAATCGTCGATTTGCCCGAACCAGGTCCGCCTTTTAAGATGAATAATCTTTCCAAGCCTGCCAAATTCGAATCATATAAACTATAAAAACCTTTGGCGGTATTGCCGCCGGCGAAATAGTGCATCACTTTTCCCGTCACTTTCACACTCTCCCTCACAATAAAAATGTGATCTTCGAGACAGCGTATGCAGGAAAAAACAAATAGGTGAATGCCTATTTAATAAGGGCAACAGACTCCGCTTGCGTGATTTCAAGGAAATCTGCCGGATTCAGGATGATTTGGGTGCCGATCCTCCCGGCGCTTACGATGATTTCCGGCAGGTTTGATGCACTTTCATCGATGAAGGTCGGGTATTGCTTTTTCATGCCGATTGGTGAACAGCCTCCCCGTATGTATCCAGTATTTTTTTGAAGGTCCTTGACGGCGAGCATTTCCATTTTTTTTGCCCCAGCCGCCTTGGCCGCTTTTTTCATATCCAGTTCAGTCGCTACTGGAATGACAAAAACATAAAGCTGCTGCGGGCCGCTATGGGTAACGAGCGTTTTGAACACGCTTTCAGGATCTCTTCCAATTTTTTCGGCGACCGTAATTCCATCGATTTTTCCATCACGTGCATCATAACTCATCATTCCATATTCGATTGACTGGTTATCAAGAATTCGCATTGCATTCGTTTTACTTGCTCCCATTAGAAATTCTCCTTATCTTTTTTTCCATCTTACCAAAAACAAAAGCACAGTGCTTATGCATCTGTGCCTTTCCCTCACGTTCATTCCAAATGGCGTCTTTGAAATTCAGCAATACGGCTGTAGTCAGCCTCCAATTGCCTGCTCACGGATAAATAGATCGACATCAGCTCTTCGTAAACTTTAACGTTAGCCTCGATCGGGACAAGCTCATCCGTATCGCCTATCATCCCTTCCACTTCATCGAGGCTTTCGATTTCTCCTAAAGCATAAAGACCAAGCACGGCTGCCCCTAAGCTAGAACTTTCAAAGCTTTCAGGGATCGTCACGTTCTGATTGAATACATCAGCCATGATTTGACGCCACAGCTTCGAGCGGACAAACCCGCCACTTGCATGGATCTTCTCGGGTGCGCCAGCCAGTTCCCTTACAGCAAGGAGGACACTATAGAGGTTATACATCACGCCTTCGAGTACCGCCCGGACCATATGATCACGTGTATGGTGAAGGGCCAGTCCAAAGAAGGATCCCCTTGCATCGGCACTCCATAATGGTGCACGCTCCCCAGCCATATACGGATGGAAAATGAGTCCATCCGAACCAGGTGCAATAGCCGAGGCCATATCAGTCAGTATTTCATACGAGTCCAGTCCCGAAGCCTTCGCTTTTTCGATTTCCACACGCCCAAATTGATCCCTCGCCCAGCGGAAGGTGATGCCCCCATTATTGACCGGCCCGCCGATCACCCAATGATTCTCAGTAAGAGCGTAACAGAAGGTCCTGCCTTTTGGATCTGTAAGCGGTCGTTCACTTACGGTCCTCACTGCACCGCTCGTGCCGATCGTGACTGCCAGGACTCCCGGCTTGATGGCATTTTGACCTAAGTTGGCAAGTACGCCATCACTCGCACCGATCACAAACGGGGTACCTTCATGAATGTTCATGGCTGCGGCCAATTCCGGACTTAAGCCAGAAAGGACCTGTGTTGTCGGGACAAGCGTCGGCAGCTTGTCCGCACCAATTCCGGCAACCACAAGTGCCTCTTCGTCCCACTTCAACTCATTCAAGTTGAACATACCCGTTGCGGAGGCGAGCGAGTGATCCATCACATACTCATTGAAAAATTTATAGAAGATATATTCTTTGATTCCGATGAATT
Organism: Peribacillus muralis; assembly: GCF_001645685.2. Taxonomy (NCBI): domain Bacteria; kingdom Bacillati; phylum Bacillota; class Bacilli; order Caryophanales; family Bacillaceae; genus Peribacillus; species Peribacillus muralis. Next base: position 4,779,630 of record NZ_CP017080.1, read on the forward strand.
TGTCTGTAACATCAAAAATCTCCGGATGCTCGTTTTTTAACCACATGATTTTCGTGATTGGTGACATCGGGTGAATGGGGGTTCCCGTACGATGATACAACTGCATCCCCTGTTCCGAGGCCTTCAATCGCTCTGCATAGGCAACACTTCGGTTATCCGCCCATGTAATGCTATTCGTCAGCGGCCTACCGTCCTTATCCATGGCGATCAAGCTATGCATCGCTGAACTGAATGATATGAAGCCCAGTTCATCCTTGTCTATTTCACTTGCTATCATCACTTCGGCTATCGCCATGATGACCGCTTTATATATTTCGTCCGGGTCTTGTTCAGCTACGGACGGGGTAGGGCTATGAAGGGGATAGCCTTTCGAACATGATCGGACGACCTCCCCCCCTTTTGAAAAAAGAACGACCTTCGTACTTGTCGTGCCAATATCTATTCCCATCATATAACCTGCCATACTAACATCATGCTCCTTCCTCTTAAACCGTTGAATTCAATAGTAAGAACGGAATCTATGGAAACGATTGCTATGATCGTCCACAACCATTATGTTTTTCATTTATGAAATATCCTCCATCTAGTACCAGTAATTTCATCTTAACATACTGCAGATGGACGGGCATTACGGACCCAATATCCTTGCCTGGAAGAGACGATGAATGATTCCCTCACCGCTTTACTAGAGTATCCATAACTATCATTTTTTAGAGGCGGCTTGCTATTCCAATGAAAAAAAGAGCATCGAATTGGTTCATGCTGAACTGAACCCGATGCTCCATCTATTCTTCACCAACAAGGAGCGGGCCTGCTTGACGTTTGATTTCTTCTTCCAGATGTATAGGATAAGCAAGAAGGAAGCAGGTGGACGGGCCGGATGATTTTTCGATATCGACTATATTGCTTATGTATGCGGGAACACCTTCCCCACTTCGGTCCAGTTGTCTCCATTCATAGGCTATTCCTTTTGATCCGACCGGAAGCGCCTCTACTCCTTCAAGCTCACAAAGACTTTTATACAAGGATAAAGGTGCAACCCACTCTTGCTGTTTCAGCACGTCCTCGCCGACGAGCGGCCTGCCGATGAGAGAGATTTTTCGCGGGTGGTTTTGTTGCTTTTCCCGGCCATTCCTTCGCTTGCCAATGACGATGAGACCAAGGGCGGATTGAAGGAGCGGCATGTTCGTTTCCGTGCTTCCCGTAATCGGAAAATCCATCGCCAATTCGGCCAAACCTTGCTTGACACCCCTGCTCAAGCCCTCCCAGGCTTCATCGCCGCAAAAATTATGGAGTACGACCGATAACGGATTTCCGCCGACACTTAAGCACTCCATGACGGCCACCCTGAAGGAGTAATAGCCGACGATTTCATATGGAACCCGGACAAAATCGTTTTCCTTCAGTCCAATTCCACCACTATTGTCACTTGAAATTATTAACGATTCCGATTCGGAAATTGGCAAAACCAAGGAATCTCTCATGATATCGATCCATCTTTAAGTATAGATTTTCTCAAGATAGGCTCCAAGCGGGGCAGCAAAAGGGCCGCCAAGGCAATATTCATTGCCGATGCGGCAGTTAACCCCGGGACTATCAGCACGTAAAATCCAGGACTGACCAGAAACACAAACGGCAGGCCCAAAATGAAGGAATTACCGATGAAAAAGAGGAAATATGCGGACAGTTTTTTTCCTTGTATGAATAAAACGCCAAACATCCAAACAATCACTGCCATTTCAGCCATGATCAAAAAGTGAAACGGGCCCAATGGCAGGCCGCCGATGACCGCTGAAATGATATGTCCAAGTCCCGCTACGATCGCTCCTGATACCGGGCCGAGGATGACCGCCGCCATTAGGGCGGGAAAACTGTCCAAGGCAATACTGCCGATCGGGGAAGGGACTTTGATTATTGCCCCTACAGCTGATATGGCAAGGAATATAGCGATCACACTGATTCTTCTTACGTCCATGTTACTCTTTTTCCTTTCTTTTCCCTCCACGGAATACATTTGCACTGCGGATGTATTCCACATCTTTCACACCTAGCCGGAAGTTGATCACACGTGCAACCGCAAAGAAGTAATCAGATAAGCGGTTTAAATATTGAAGCGATAAAGGTGAGACGGCTGCGCCCGACTTGATCAAGGAAACGACCAATCGTTCCGCCCTTCTTGTAACCGTACGGGCGATGTGGATGGTTGCTGCCGCTTTCGATCCGCCTGGCAAAATGAATTTTTCCAATTCCGGCGCTTCGACGATGAACGCGTCAATCCGTTCTTCCAAATACGTAATGGCCTCATCCGTCAGCTTTTGCGGCGCCTTCTCGGATACCGTCGCCAAATCACCGCCACAGTCAAATAACTCATGCTGGATTTTCTCGAGATCTGCTAGTACATCGGCAAATAGCGCTTCGTCCAATTCAGCCACCGCAAGGCCGATATAGCTATTCACCTCATCGACCGTTCCATACGATTCGACCCGGATATCATTCTTATCAAGGCGCCCTCCGATAACACTCGTTTGTCCTTTATCTCCTGTACGTGTATAGATTTTCATTCCAATTGCCTCCTCTATTTTATTCGCTGGTTCACTCCATACCAGATAATATCCACGCGGCTGGATAAGGCTGCCACATCTTGATAAACCCAGCCGCAGGCATCACGCCAGCGACGATCGCTTGCTTCCATCGGTACGATTCCTTTGGATAGATCCGAACCGATTATGATGCAGCTGCGTTCATCGCTTCCCTTTTCCCATATTCGCCAGCCGGCGATGATTTCCTGCCATTTTTCGCGAATTGCATCTGCCGCCATCTTTTTGGCATCCGCCTGAATCCAGCCATCCAAGCCTTGCAAAACGACGGTCTTGCCTTGGAAATCCTTTCGCCTTGGCTGTTCTTCTTGATAACCGGAAAGCCAAAGGACCTCGCTCTCCAGATCATACACCCGCTTTACCCATTTAGATTTGCCGTTATAGGCACCGCCTGTAACAAAGTGCATCGCTCGCCCCTCCTTAAACTGTTCCTGTCCTTCCAAATCAGCTCATAGCCCATGCCGTGGGATATGCCCCAATCGAAAAAAGCCTTTTCCACCGGGGCAAAGCGGACCAATAAATCCCGGATCACCCCGCCATGGGTCATTAAAACATAGCGGTCTTCCTCATCGGCAATCCATTCATTCCAGCCAATTCGGACACGGTCCGAAAATTCCCGATAGCCTTCCCCTCCAGGCACGATCGCCTCCATGGGGTTTTCCAGCCAATCCATGTATTTGCCATCGCTCTTCAATTCATCGTATGTCTTCCCTTCCCAATGACCGAAATTCATTTCACGGAAGGAGCGGTCTTTGACAAGTACAGCCTCCGGAAACAGCAGCCTTGCCGTTTCCACACAACGAGGTAAATCACTCGTATGGATTTTTTCGTACATGGGGTAAGAACCCCTTAAAGCCTGAATTCGCTTCTCTCCTTCTGCACTTAAAGGTGAATCGCTCCAGCCTAGATAAGCCCTTCGCTCGTTGGCTATTGTCAGCCCATGGCGAAGTAATGTAATAGCCACAGTATCAGCCATAACCAAAGCTCAACTCCTTCCACCGATGCACCCAGTACATCGCCGGTTATCCCGCCGAACCAGCTGGTGATTTTACGTTTGAGATAAAGCAGGAAAAGTAGCGCTGCCAAGCACATGCTGGCATATAGAACGAGAAGTTTAACATCGATGACCAAGGCAATGGCCAAGCTCGCAAGAAGATACAGCCCGTATATAGGCAAACTGCTCTTCTTTACCGCCTGTTGAAAAAAAGCGCCGAGCCCTTCTTCTTTAGCAAGCGGCATCCGGATCAGTAAATAGCCCATCACGCATTTGCTCAAGAGCGGCAGAGCGATGATCAAGAAGGCTGTCCATTCATTGAACCGTTCGACAATTTCATAGATGAAAAGAAATCTCGCGGCCAACAGGACGATGACGGAGATGACCCCGAAAGCACCCGTTCGCGAATCCTTCATAATTTCCAATCGGCGCTCTTTATCCTGATAGGAAAAAAAAGCATCACTGGCATCGATCCAGCCATCGAGGTGCAGGCCGCCCGTTAACGCAATCGTCAAAACCCAAAGGAAAAAGGCAATCGCAAGCGATGAAAACGGCGTCCACTCCACTAGCACATATAAGGCTCCGCCCATGATCAGACCAAGCAATAGGCCAACCAACGGAAAGGTTTGAATGGCACGATGCATATATTTCCTTTCCATCGGAAGCTGCTTTTTGATTGGAAAAACCGTAAAAAACTGCAGGTTAATTAAAAATCCGATCCATACGTTCATGCCTGTTTTCACCCCTTCATCTGCAATGGGATTCCCGATTCAACAAGATATGCCTCGTCCGCCTGTCCTACGATCGTTTGATGAAGCGTGCCCAGCATCCTTCCGTATATATGCAGCAATTCATTTTGGAAGATCGGTTCCTGGACCACTTCATTGCTGACGATGATCAAGCAGCCGATTTGTTTTCTTAGCTCTTCGATGTCGGTGATGATTTTTGATTGAATGCTGTGTAAAAATTCCGCTTCAAGCGGGACTCCAGGACCGAAAAGTTCATTATCGAGCAAGGTTGTCAGGCAATCGAGCAGGATGATCGAATCGGTATCCACTTTCGCTGCGATTCTAGTAATATCCGTTGCGTATTCGGAGGTCTCCCAGGCGATGGGACTTCTTAGCCTATCTTTTTGGTGCCGCAGGATGCGTTCGCCCATTTCAGCATCACTGGCACGCCCACAGGCGAGGTATTGCAAGTTCCCCTCCATCAAGCGCGCATATTCCAGCGCCTTTCTTTCTGCAAAACGGCTTTTCCCGCTGCGGACACCGCCCGTTATGAAGCAGAGCCTTGCCTTTTCCACTGCCTTACCCCCTCCATCAGCGCCTCATTATCACGTTCACCTTTCACTGCAAACCGGAGCCACAAACCGTCCAGTCCGGGAAAATTATAGGTATGACGCGGGACGATCCCCTTTTTCAGCAGAAAAGGAAAAAGGGTTAGCGATTCATCCTTCAGTAAGTAAAAATTGACCGTGCTTGCGGAGACTGTCATTCCAAGCTCGCGATAGCATTGGAAAAGTTTCTGCTTTTGTGATTGGATAAATGCTCTCGTTTCGCTTATATATACCTCTTCTTCGAGGCAGATTCTGCCCACTTCCAAGGCGACTTGGTTGACGCTCCAATGCGGTTTATAGCTTTTCACCCGCTTGATGATGTTCGGTTCGGCAAGTAAATACCCCAGTCTCAAGCCCGGAATCGCAAAGATTTTCGTCATCGACCTTAGAATGAGCAAATGCGGAAATCGGTTGATCAATGACGCATACGTAAAGGCGTCCTCGGTAAAATCATAAAAGGCCTCATCAATGACAACCAGGCAATCCGCTTTTTGACATTCGCCAATCAATTCCATCATAGCCTCACGTTCGAATGACACGCCCGTCGGATTATTGGGAGTGCAGAGGAAAACGGCATCATACTCACGTAATCCCGGAATCAAGCGAGCCACATCCAGCTGCCAATCAGGAGGATCAAGCTGGTGGAAATCGACCTCACAGCCGGCTGCCAAACAAGCTTGCTCATATTCCGCAAAAGCCGGCTGGATGATCAACACCTTCCGATTGGCCAGAATGTTGGCCACCAGCATGATGATCTCTGCACCACCGTTGCCTACCAATACGGATGGTACGGGAAGTGCTTCTTTCCCTGCAATCGCTTTTGTCAGTTCAACAGCATGGGGGTCAGGGTAATGCATGACCCCTTCAAAAAATCCGGACCACCGTTCCTTGATTCGTAAAGGCGGACCCATTGGGTTGATGTTTGCGCTGAAATCGAGGATAGACCGAGGCATTTCGATTTCCAGCGCTTCGTAAAGATAATGTGGATTAGATCCATGAGATGGTAATATCAATTGCAGCTCCCCCCAGCCAAAGCATCAGTAGAAACAGAAGCGACGACCGATGCATGATGGCAATCGTTTTTGGTATATGTTCTGCCTCCAGCAAAACGAGCGGTACGCCCATGCGCTCCCGGTCAGAAACCACTCCTTTGTACATATTCAGCCCGCCAAGCTGCACACCCAAAATCGCCGCAACGGCTGCTTCACACCAGCCGCTATTCGGACTTGGATGTTTCTTCGCATCACTGAACAAGATTCTCCATCTGGCCTTTAAATCATGATGCCTAGATTTCGAGCATACCAACATCAACATTCCAGTGAGCCGGCTGGGAATATAGTTTGCGATATCATCAAGCCTTGCCGAGGCCCAGCCGAATTGGCCGTATTTATCATTTTTGTAGCCAACCATCGAATCGCATGTATTGATCGCCCTGTACATCATCGCAAGCGGCGCCCCGCCAACCGCAGCCCAAAACAGCGGGGCCGTAACGCCATCACTCGTATTTTCAGCGACAGTTTCGACAGTGCCCCTGACGATTTCGGACTCATTAAGTGCGTCCGTATCACGGCCAACGATATAGGAAAGCTTGAGCCGCGCTTCAGGAAAATCCCGTTCCTCGAGCGGATGGCACACCTCCATTCCAGCCTGCTTCAAACCCTTTTGGGCAATCGTAGTGGAAATCACGACAGCTTCCCAAAGGATTCCCGCCAACGGATGGATAAAATAGGCAAAATAGACTGACAAGCCTGTAAGCGATACTACCGTCGTCAAGACGAGCGCCAGCATGAACAGTCCATTTCGTTTCTTATGGACGCCTTCATTGAACGTGCGATCGAGCTTGCTAATCATCGATCCGATCCATTTGACTGGATGTGGCCAATTGGGAGGATCGCCTATTATCAAATCAAGGAAAAACGCCAGCGTAACAGCCAATAGGTGATGATAGATCATAATGCCTCATTCCGTTTCCGGCTATTCCTAATCGCTTCTGCGGTGCAATCATATACGCCGCGGCTGATCAGCTTCCCTAGCGGTGTGATCGTTCCTGCATATTGAAGCTTCATCCCTCTTTGTGTCGCTGCAATCGATATGCTATCGGTCGATGTTCCTGTCGCATAGGTGTTCGTCACCTTGTCCAGCACCTGCAAATCATGAAGCGCTTTTACCTTTGCCTCGGTCGCAGTAACGATGCTGTGAATGAAGGCCTCTTCTGCCAGGTGACCATTTACGAATACCCATGTATTGATGGTCCCCGGCGCAGTACTCCAGGAGTGGCGGTCGGCTAAAGAAGCGTCGATGGCATTGCCGACTCCAGCCGTCACAATGATGAAAACCGAGAACCCTTCAGCTTTTACTAATTTGAAGGCAGCCGTATCAAGGTAGACTGCCGTCATCATCCCTACCGTTTCCTGCGGATCGATGTTATTGGCTTTTAAATAATCCGCCATTTCCGCAAGATGATCGTCGCAATCATAATCGTGATGGACGTGCCTATTCACGAAATATCGATGCCAGCCCATCCCCGAACCAGTCACTCCAGAGGACATCGTTCGAAGAGGACTGGGGGCATTCAATCGGATCATCTCACGATTGACCGTCAAATGGGATTCATTGATTTCCAATGGAGCGAAATCGCTGCCATGCTTTTGGGGAACGATGAACATTTGCGGCTTCGGAAGTGCAGGATGCGGATGCTTTTCGATCGTCGTACGATAGACTTCCCGGATCCGGTCCTGTTGAAGCACTTCATTAGGGGCAGCAAGAGCTTTGATCTTCCCTTTTGCAAGCAGCATGAGCCGATCACAATATAATCCAGCCAGATTCAAGTCATGAAAAATCGATATGACGGTCAATTCCTGCTCCTTGGCCATTTTACTCATCAAATCAAGAAGCTCCTTCTGGTAGGATAGGTCCAAGTGATTCGTAGGCTCGTCCAAAAAAAGCACTTCAGGCTCTTGGGCAAGCGCCTGTGCCAGCAAGACCCGCTGTCTCTCCCCTCCCGATAGGCGTTCGAAATGCAGATCCTGAAATTCGGCCACTCCCGTTTGCTTCATCACCCGTTGGACAATCTCTTCATCCTCTGCAGACCAGCTATGGAACCAGCCTGTTTGATGGGCATACCTACCAAGCGAGACCGTCTCCTTCACCGTATACGAAAAAGCTAATGAAGAATGCTGAGGAAGCACCGCAATGACCCGTGCAAGCCGTTTTGCTGAATAATCCTGTAAATCCTTTCCTTTAATGCGTATACTTCCTTGCTTGTAATCGAGCACCCCGCTGAGCATACTTAACAGCGTCGTTTTCCCGCTGCCGTTTGGACCTAGGATTCCGAATAATTCTCCTTTTTGAACCTCGAAAGAGACGGAATCCAAAACGCTTTTGTTATCATATCCACCTGTTAACCCTTTAACTTCAAGCATCCGTCCTACCCACTCTCCGCCTCTTTAGTAAAATGAGGGCAAATGCCGGTGCCCCGATCAGTGAGGTGATGACCCCGATCGGCAGTTCCGAAGGGGCGATGATCGTCCGTGCCACAAGATCTGCCAAAATCAAGAATCCGCTTCCCACCAGCAAAGATAACGGAAGCAAATGCGTATGATCAGGTCCCCATATCCTCCGGACCAAATGAGGAATGACCAGCCCTACAAAGCCTATCGTGCCCGAAACGGCAACGGCTGCACCTGTCAATATCGAGCCTGCTATCAGAACCCACATCTTCCGCCTCTGCACATCTACACCTAAATGCTTTGCCCTGTCCTCCCCGAAGGTCATCGCATTCAATTCCCTCGTATTCATGATCAGAATCAACGAGCCAATGAGGAAAAACGGCAGAATGATTCCGATATAATTCCACCCGCGCATGGAAACGCTGCCCATGAGCCAGCCGATGATTTGCCTTAATTCCTCCCCCGTCAACGCAATCATCAATGATATGAAGGCGCTTAAAAACGAGCTGAAGATGATTCCCGTCAAAATGATCGTTTCGACCTTCATCGATCGATCCATTTTTTTCGCAAATGTCAGCACACAAAAAATCGTGATCACGGAACATAAGATGCTCAATGCAGGAAGTGTATATAAACCGATGAACGGTAGTGATATATTCAAGAATAACGTCACTACTGCCCCGACTGATGCTCCTGACGAAATGCCGAGCGTGTAAGGATCGACAAGCGGATTCCGGAGCAATCCCTGAAACGCCGCACCCGCGACCGCTAGCGATGCCCCCACCAAACCAGCAAGCAATACACGCGGCAAGCGGATGTTCATCACGATATTCGTCAGCATCACATCGGGATCGGCGGAAATCGGCAAATGGAATATCTCCTTGCCGATTATTTGCATAAGCACGGGAATCGGTACGGACACCGAACCGAATGAGATGCCGATCGTACTCGCAAAAAGTAAAAATAATAACGCAAGCAAATAAGCAAGCGCCCATTTAGTTGTCAAATACATTCGGATAGATTGATTTGGCAAGTTCCTCTACTCCCTCTATTAAACGTGGACCTGAACGGGTCACCAAGTCGGAATGGACATCAAAGACTTGGGCATCCTTGACCGCCGTTACGTCCTGCCACCCTTTACGGCCCGTCATTTCACTTACCGGGTCTTTTGTGTAATAACCGTATGTTGTAACGATGACATCCGGATTGGCTGCAATCATCGATTCTTCATCCATTTTGGCCCAGCCATCCAAATCCGCTGCAGCATTATCTGCTGATATCATCGTAAGCATTTCATTCATGAATGTATTTTTACCAGGTGTATAGATATCCGGGGACGGCGAAACCTCCACTAAAACGGTCTTCCTTTCCGATTCCTTTACCGATTTGGCTTTCTCGGAAATAACCTTCAGCTTCTTTTGCATGCCCGCGATGATGTCTTTTGCCTTAGCTTGCTCCCCTGTTGCCTTCCCGATCATATCGATGGACTCGTACACCTCACTGAAGCTTTTTGCATCATTGACTACAATGACGTCGATTCCAGCATCCTTAAGCTGCTGGAGCCCCTCTTCCGAGTTATGGGCACTCGATGCATGGGCAAGAACAAGATCGGGCTTCAAGGAGACGATCAATTCCGTGTTCATTTCCATTCCGCCCACTTTTTCGATATCCTTCGTTCCTTCCGGGTAATTATCATTGTCGGAAACACCAATAACCTTATCACCTAAACCAAGCGCAAAGACCACTTCCGTATTGCTTGGTATCAGCGTAACGATTTTCTTCGGTTTTTCTTCTATCGTCACCTTTTCGCCCGTTGCATCTTTAATCGTAAGCGGGAAAGCTTGGTGTTTAGCATGATCCGTTTGCTGCTTTTCTTTTCCTTCATTGGTCGTGCCGCAGCCAACCATCATGCCCGCCGTCAGCAACATCACCAGTATCAGGCCAAAAATCTTCTTCACGTTCATTCCCCACATTCGTTTCATTTAGTTTTAGCCCACCTTAAGCAAGGTCCCCATAACAAAAAGCATCCCCCGTCAAACGGAAGATGCTTGTATGGCAACACTATCATTACGGACTCTTTACGGTCTGCCACACACCTCCCCATCCGCGTGGGTCACAGGTGTACGAATCTTGGCAGGTCTCCTGGCTCATGGTCATCGTCAACGGCACCTTCCCATATCCCAAACAGTTGGCATACAGCCGTCAGCTCCCATATACAGTGGCGGGACCGCGCTGGCATTACACCAGCTTCCCTATTAAGTCATTAAGACACCAAATCGTTCTATGTATATAATTTTCACTGCTTATCATTATACACCATGCAAGAATCGATTATTGGGGGATTTTTTCAGAAATGCCTGTCCTGCTTCAGTGATTGGACGCATTTTCAATCATGTTTGCAAATCCCCCGGCGGATAATCCCGGTGATATCCGTACGCGATGCAGTGCATGCATCCCTTGTTCACTTGTGGCACCGCCAGGCTCCGTGGTGACTGCCATCTTGTATCCAGCTTCTTCCGATAGCCTGAGGCTCTCCTCGTTATAACGGCCGACTGGATAAGATAGCACCGTCGTCTCCTGGTGCAGGATGCGATCGAATAAATCCTTGGACTGGACCATTTCAGCTTCCTGCTGCCCTGAAGTCATCCTGTTCAGCTCGAGATGGTTGATCGTATGACTCTCGATGGAGATGCCATTCGCACTCATCTCCGCCATTTGATCTTCCGTCAGGTGATGAGCTTTACCGATGGACTTCCCGATCATGAAGATGGTCGCTTTCATATCATACTCCTTCAAGATAGGAAAAGCCTCCGTATAGTTATCTGTATAGCCATCATCAAAAGTAATCCAGACACACTTTTCACTTGGCATTCGATTCTCACTTAAAACGAGGAAAGCTTCATCAGGCGATAATGTCTGGTAGCCATTTTCCCGAAGCCAAGCCATTTGCAGCCGGAACTCCTCCTTTCGCACCCGAAGGTTATTTCCCTCCGAGATACTGTGGTACATCAATATCGGGAGCTTAACCGCGGACTCGGCCGTTACCCAGCCACTCGTATCGATTCGCTCCGGACCTGCTCCACCCTCCGAATCGGGTTCGGCATCATTCTCCGCGGCCGCAGCCACCTCAATATTCTCTTCCGTAATCGGCGCAGCCGTCTTTTTACCTAAATTCTCTAAAACCCCTTGTGAACAGCCAGCTAAAATGAAGACTCCAAGTAAAGCTGCCATCCATATGAACTTATATTTCCCCACTATCATTCTCCTATTTTTTTCTAGCATAATAGTACCAGAAAACCTGTGAATAATAAAGTATCCCAATTAACGCAATATAAGGGAAAATAAATGATTATATGCCTCTCTACGCACTTTTTTAAATAATTATAAGCTACTCACTTGAAAAGTTTGCCTTTAACCAATATAATAAACAAGTCGTCGACCTTATAATATGTCCCAGTAGCTCAGCAGGATAGAGCGACAGCCTCCTAAGCTGTAGGTCGTAGGTTCGATTCCTATCTGGGACGCTAAAAAACCCCCTTACATGTTAAGGGGTTTTTTGTATAATATTACAGTTTGTTTTCCTAAAATAAAATTACCAAATAACTTTCTACCCGTTTATTTTTTTCAATATTCAAATTATAAAAACGAGATTCCACCGTGACACAGATAAACGTTGAATAATAGGTACCTTATTTATGCAGCCAGCGGCAATGATATCTTGCTTTACTGTATAATTTTGTATACATATAGAAAAACCTTAGGAGGTCATGGCTTTCATGAAAATAAGCGTGTTCCTTATTATTTCATCGCTGCTTTTTATATATGGTTGTGAAAATCAAAAGGAAGTTGATCAAAAAAAATATGATAATCGGATTAATCAAGTTATCACGCAGGAAAATATAAGGTTACAAAAAGAAAATGCAGTGGCCGATGATGAAATACAGAAAAGGGAAGATACAGGTATCGTTGTGTATTCCAATGGCGAGGTTATAGAGCTTATGTATGAAGTAGATTCAAGTAAGAAAATAGAAGTTTTATATGTTTTCAATAAGAAAAAGGATCAATATGAATGGGTTCCTGTTCATTCCGCTAAATATAATAAAATTACAGGACAGTTAAAGGACCACGAATATATAGAAAACCTTGGCGTGAAATGATGTGCGCGCGCAGGATTGCGAAATATATCAATTTTTTAAAAAAATATGTTTCAACCTGTCCCACCCGGGTATATAAATACTGTAAGACATTCTCAACCAAAGGAGATGATGTGCATGAGTACAATCAGAAGCCAATGGAACAGGGAGAATGACGCAGCGGTGTTTAGTCCCGGTGATCAGCGTTAGAGTCAATTGAAGCGTTAGATGCTAATCAAAATGGGAATTACTACTCTTCTCATCCAAAGGAGGAAGATACTGATCATGAGTATTTACAGCCGATGGAATCCTGAGAACGATGAAGCGATTTTCAGTCCAGGTGATCAGCAGCCATTCAGTACACTTATACGAGAAGATTCCGAAAAACACACACAAAAAATGGACAACACACTTGAATATGAATTACATGGCACCGTACTGAATGAAATTTAGTCGAAGCAGTAATATACAGAAAAAAGGATGGAGCGATTGCTCCATCCTTTTGCTTTTATTTATCGAATTTCAGTATAGCGAATTCTGCGTTTCCAATCGCTTTCCTTTTTCATATAATTTTCCCCTCCTCGTTTATTTTGTGAAGAACCCCACAATTACGGTGAATGTCTTTGCTCCCCTCCCGTTCATTTCCTTCTTTTGTGACATTGCGGACACCTGGCATTTGTTACACGTGAAACACCTTCTTTGTGTCCGCGTTCGCAGCTCCCTTCATGGAATGGCTTCGGCGGCTGCAAATGTAGTGTATGGACCATTACTTCTTTGAGTTATGTTATATTAGACGGTAAATAGTTAGTAAGGGAGTTTGAACACATGTCAAAAAGTGTGGTAATTGCTGAAAAGCCTTCAGTTGCACGTGATATCGCAAATGTATTGAAGTGTAATAAAAAAGGCAATGGATTTTTAGAAGGCGATAAATATATCGTTACGTGGGCATTGGGACATTTAGTTACACTAGCAGACCCAGAGACATACGATATGAAATATAAAACATGGAAACTGGAAGATCTTCCAATGCTTCCTGAACGCATGAAGCTAGTCGTCATGAAACAAACGGGAAAGCAATTCAATGCTGTTAAAACACAATTGAATCGCAGTGATGTGAATGAAATAATCGTTGCTACTGATGCGGGGAGAGAAGGAGAATTAGTTGCACGTTGGATCATCGAGAAAGCAAAAGTGAATAAGCCTATCAAGCGTCTCTGGATTTCTTCCGTAACGGATAAAGCGATTAAAGATGGATTCAATAACTTAAAGCCTGGTAAAGCTTATGAAGACTTATATACTTCTGCAGTAGCACGTTCGGAAGCGGATTGGTATATCGGCTTGAATGCAACACGGGCCTTAACAACAAAGTTTAATGCCCAATTGAACTGTGGACGTGTTCAGACACCGACGGTTGCAATGGTTGCAGCACGCGAAGAGGAAATTGCGAATTTCAAACCGCAAACCTATTATGGAATCGAAGCCCAAACGGATGGACTTAAGTTGACGTGGCAAGATGCAAATGGCAATAGTCGCAGCTTTAATAAAGAAAATACCGACGCAATCGTGAAATCACTTGGAAGTAAAGATGCGACTGTTGTTTCCATTGACCGCAAAGCAAAGAAAACATTCGCACCCGGTCTATATGATTTAACAGAGTTACAACGTGATGGGAATAAACTCTTTGGCTATTCTGCTAAAGAAACATTGAACATCATGCAAAAATTGTATGAGCAACATAAAGTCTTGACTTATCCGCGTACAGATTCACGATATTTATCATCCGATATCGTCAGTACGCTTCCGGAGCGTTTAAAAGCGTGTGCTGTAGGTGAATATCGTCCTCTTGCAAATAAAGTGCAGAATAAGCCGATTAAAGCGTCAAAAGCATTTGTCGATGATAGTAAAGTCAGTGATCACCATGCCATCATTCCGACCGAGGGTTATGTGAACCTTTCAGCCTTCACTGACAAAGAACGCAAAATCTACGACCTTGTCGTGAAACGTTTCTTGGCAGTTTTATTCCCAGCGTTTGAATATGAGCAATTGACGGTGCAAACGAAAATTGGCGATCAAACGTTTATCGCTAGAGGAAAATCCGTGATTCATTCGGGCTGGAAAGAAGTTTATGCAAACCACTTTGATGATGAAGAATCAACGGAGGATGTAAAAGAGCAGCTATTGCCTCGTATTGAAAAAGCCGATGTATTAAAGACAAAATTAATCACTCAAACGTCAGGCCAAACAAAGCCACCAGCACGCTTTACGGAGGCGACTTTACTATCAGCAATGGAAAACCCTGCGAAATACATGAAAACAAACGATAAGAAGCTTGCAGACACGTTGAAATCAACGGGCGGACTTGGAACAGTCGCCACCCGTGCCGATATCATCGATAAGCTATTCAATTCGTTCTTATTCGAAAAACGCGGCGGTAAGGACATCCATATCACATCCAAGGGGCGTCAGCTTTTGGATTTAGTGCCGGAAAAACTGAAATCTCCTGCGACAACAGCTGAATGGGAACAAAAGCTCGAGCTAATCGCCAAAGGAAAGCTGAAAAAAGATGTGTTCATCAATGAAATGAAGGATTACACAAAAGAGATTGTCCGTGAAATCAAAGCGAGTGACAAAAAATATAAACACGACAATATCTCAACGAAATCTTGTCCAGACTGTGGGAAGCCAATGCTTGAAGTGAACAGTAAAAAAGGCAAAATGCTCGTCTGCCAAGATCGTGAATGCGGCCATAAAAAGAATGTCGCCCGTGTAACGAATGCACGCTGCCCACAATGTAAAAAGAAAATGGAACTGCGTGGTGAAGGTGACGGTCAAATCTTCACATGTAAATGTGGCTACCGCGAGAAGCTATCTGCTTTTGAAGCAAGACGTAAAAAAGAGTCTGGTGGAAAAGTCGATAAACGTTCCGTTCAGAAGTATTTAAAAGAGCAGGAAAAAGAAGCGGAACCAATTAATAATCCATTTGCGGATTTATTAAAAGGGTTTAATTTAGATAAATAATCATTTTTTGCCCTCCTCCCCCGAAAATGCGAATTTAGGGAGAGGGGGGGCAAAAACATCCAAATTAATTTCCCCAACCAAAACGAGACGATAACCAATCTTTAAAATGCCCTGTCTAAGTCCATTTGAGATAAAGAAAGTATATAACCTTCGTAAAAGAGTGATATGGAAGCTCTACGAGGTGAAAGCTGCACGTACGGTGTGGAACAGGTTAAAAGATGAAAATTATAATTACAAAGTGTCAGTTTACGCCTATTTTACAGGCCTTAAGAAGAAAGAAACATTTTTATTAGTCGAAAATCCACTTTGGTTAAGTTCCAACCATGTATTCTCCTTCAGGTCAACTTCAAACTGATTGGCATCTCCAAAGGAATCTCCTCCTATAATTTTTTGCAAATCATCAGATATGATTTGGAACCATGGATCTTCCTTTAACACTTCATCATTCCTGGTTTCATAAGTGATGATATACTCTCTGGCTTGTATTTGTTTACCGACTGTATAGAAACCGGAATGATGTATTTCATAGGAATCACCCTCTTTACTAACTGGCGAAAAAGCTGATTTTTTAAGCTTGATTGTTCCTTTCCCAGTAACTTGTGCTATATTGCTATCATAAAGTCTCAAACCTAAAAAATGATCACCATCGGAAAGTTCAGTCCCATTAAAATAATTATCACCATCGCTTGTCACGTCATAATATCCCTCTGGAATATCGTTTCCTATATGGAAGTTGCCTTGCGTGAGTCTGTATTCGATACCTCCCCCCTTGATTTTTTTTGTTTCAAGGTGTTCATTTGGCGTAAGAGATTTTATGAATTCCGGTATGGATATGATGGTGAGTAAACATACAAATGTGATAACCAAAAAAATCATTTGAGATTTTCTCATCATGTTAACCGTCCATTACTAATTTCTATAACTTCATCACAAATCGGGAAAACATCATCTTTATTATGAGTGGCAATTATGATGGTTGCTCCCCTCTCCCGTTCTTCTTGTAAAATATCAAGAACTCGTTCCACACCTTTTTCATCAATTGCATTAGTCGGTTCATCCAATAAAATAATGTCAGGTTTCTCAAAGATAGCTTGTGCTATATTCAGTCGCTGCTTCATACCTAGAGAATATTTTCTTACTTTCAATGTACCGAACTGATCCAGCTCAAGTCTCTTTATGGCGTGTTGTATATCTTTGAGCGATGCTGTTTTCTTAATCGCAGCAAGAATTTTCAAATTAGTTTCGGCATCGAATTGGGGAAGCAACTCGAGATTTTCAATAATAATGCCAATACTCGGAGGAAATGAAATATCCTTATGCAATATCTTACCATCAATGGTTACACTGCCATCAGTTGGAATGATAAGTCCAGCTAGCGCCCGAAGCAACATGGTCTTACCAGATCCATTTTTTCCAACCAAACCATAAATTCTCCCTTTTTCGAAGGTGTACGAGATGCTTTGTAAAACATTATTTTTTTTTAACTTCTTTGATAAGTCATGGACTTCAATCATTATAATTCCTCACATTAATTCTATTTTTTTGATTCTTATTACGGAAAGACAAAGCAAAAACAAAATAATAACAACTAAAAAAAGCACCGGCTCATTTAATTGGCCTATCCTTTCCTGCAAGGAAGGATTAACAATCATGCCATTGCGAAAACTCATTGAAAGGTTCGGGAAAAACACATGAAAGAGCACATTTTTTTGAACGAAACCTTCAACAATCGTTATCGATAGAAGCACATAACAATTGGTTAATATAAACGCCAATTGGGATTTCATATACAGTTCCAATATCATTTGTATGGATAAAATAGCCATGATTGTTAACACATAAAACAATATACCTTCAAACAGGTGTGTCAATTCAAGTACAGGATCAGAATCCAAGATTGTTTGAAAAAAAGTTGTAACGATTAATTGTGAAAAAACTAAAACCAATACAACCCTCCACATATGGATTACTTTAGACATTAGCCATGAAAACCTACTTTTTCCCCTTAAAATGATATATTTTCCGTAATCAAATAGTGAATCCGAGATGTGCCCTAATAAAATGAAGCTACTTGCAGCTATCGATATATACCAGCCCATTAAATAGGTAACTAAGTGAGGATAATTAACTGGTGTAGGTACCCCATCCAAAAACGGAAAGGAAGAATGAGCTAACCTATCATTCATGAAATATACATATTGGACAAGTACAACAATAAACAAGATGAACGCTTCATTTCTAAAGTGAGTCATTTTTCAGGTAATCCTTCCTTTGAAACATGCTCCACCCAAAAACAAGCAGGGCTACGACAATCGTTATTTGGCGCAAATAAATCGTTACTATACTGTACATGTCACCAGAAGCTACTACTAATAAAACGATATTTGCTAGATCTCGGATCGGTGTATACAGCTCTTGCAGGACTAACTTATTGAAAAAGAAAGTCAATGTCACAATAAAAAACACAAAAGAGTAAGATAATATATCTGAATTTAGGATTGTTTTAATCGCTATATAAAGAAGAGCTAGCGAGAAATAATAAAAAATAAGACCAAGAAACTCACATAATAGGATCTGAACAAAACTTACATCTTTTAAAAAAACACTTCCCAAATAGAAAAAGTTATAGCCACTTAACAGGCAAAGATGGATGGTAACGAAAATAAGAACGGCATAGAAAGCATGTAGAACATCCTTCCGATATTTTGCACCACGCATTACATATCTAACTGTTGCTGCTGCATGACTTGGAGCTGCAGTGCTTTTTACGAACATCAAAAAAGGATAAGTGAAAAATAGCACATGTGCTTCAATTGAATTCGGCGAATACATATTAGAGTTTATTGAGAGAAACCTGTTATAAAGTGGTTGAAGATGAACAAAGTCACTGGTTTGTTTATACCAAAGCACCACCATGAATAGGAATAAACAGAGAGTTGAAAGCAACCATTTAGATTTCATTTATCTTCACCTCATGGAGGTACGTCAAAATATACAGAACAAGAAAGGCAAGAGTTGACGTAATGAAAATGGGTGTTAAAGTCTCTAACCCATATTCGGCAAACGGTTGAAATAGATACATCACCGTTCCCTCATGTGAAATAAGGATATACCAAAATGCAAACGTTACTGGATACGTTATTTTTTTATCGTAAGTCAGCATACTAAAGCATGTACCAGCAGCCCCTATCAAACCCGCAAAAAAAGAGGTTGTTAAGGAAAATAAAAAGATACTAAGATAAGGACTTTCCACTTGCATCTTTATAAATGCTTCCCCTGACACTCCATCATAATTATTTGCTGAACTAAATCCGGCCATATCAAAAAAAAGAGAATTGATTAAAAAATTTATTGTTAAGGCTAAAAAAATTACAGAAAAAGACACAATAAACGAAGCTTTAAGCTTAACAAAGAAGTATTTCTTTTTTCCTAATTTAGAAATCCAAATGTCTCTAACGCCTGTCTTCTTATCTTGTATAGGATCATCTGAGCAAATCACCAGTAAGTAAAGTGGGAGAAACCACAATAAAATAATTTGTGTTACATGTCCAATCGTCGACCCTGAAAGAAAAAAGGCCTTTGCCAGATAGGAATCTTCATAAATATCAGCCGATAATAACTGAATTATCTCCATACAAGGAATCAGGATGATAGCTAAAATTCCAATTCGACTTAATGTATTTCTAAATACTCTACTAATTTGACTTTTCATCTTTTCTCCTTGTTATGCATTTTAAGGCACATAAAGGCCCCCTTCTTTCAAGTCTTTCATGTTGGTAAAAAGGGAGCGGCCTCTAACATACATGAATATGGTTATGCTATCTTCCTGTTAACGCACTGCTGGATCCCAATATCCTTCTACGATATGTGATTTTGTAGAAAGATTATTATTTTCAGCGCCAATACGCACTGAACCACTGACAGCTTTTTTAACTTTAATGGTATATTTCTTTCCTTGGTAATATTCGCTTGCATATGAGTAGGAAGTACCGCTTTTATCAAGCCACATTATTGTAACTGTTCCTGCACCTTCTGAAGAATAGGCAAGATTCAAATACCATGGGGCACTCTTTTCTGCAGTTGATCTTGATTGCGTTTTTGAGTAGCCATTCTCGTAAGTAGTGCCCTTATCCGGATTGCTAGATGCAGGAACAGTAAAACGGAAACTTTTATCATCACCCGTATTGTTAGCAGCAAAGACACTTGTACCAATACTAAAAATTGAGGCGATAATCAATACAAACATTAAAAAATTTGATTTTCTTAATAGTCATATTTATCTCCTTAAATTATTATTTTGTAATCAACGAAGTTTTTAACATTCCGTTAATTGCAATAATCTATATTCACATAAATAATAGTTCTCTAACGGCGCCAATTTAAAGACACTACTCTTTAAGACATACAACGAATGAAAACCCACGATGAACCGCTAGAGCCGTTAAAATCAGAAACCAGCTTGTTCAATTGAATAATTTTGTCAAAAAAAAAAGGCCTTAATAATTGTATTTCATATCAGCTTTTCCCTGATTTTTGAAGGTTAATGCGATATCCCCAATCAAGCTTCATAAACTAAGCATGGAATGTCCTCATAGAATACGTAGTGACAATAGAAATGATTACCCACTAACAATCTGGATGTAATCTTGTTATAACTTCATTTTATATGAATTAAAGACACAAGGAGTTTCTATTTTAAAACTCCTTGTGTCTTTTTTGAAATTTAATATAGTCCTTTTTATGATATGTAGTAGAGAGTATCAACCATTTGCAGAAAAGGAGATTTTATAAAATTTTCACATGTACAGAGCATCGAATAACCGAAGCTTTTATAAAAAATGAAC